>JABSQL010000475.1 GCA_013215865.1 Candidatus Margulisiibacteriota bacterium | reverse complement strand
TGCCATTTAGGCATGTAGAGCCGGGCAGCTTCGCTTCCTGTCGCTCAAGTCTTCGACATTTGCTAATCCTCCCTTGGGTCGGCGGAAGCTCGATTCTTATCCCTCCGGTCGCTTTTATTGTATTTGTTGAATTTGGTGCGCCCGGAGGGATTCGAACCCCCGACCCTCAGAGCCGAAATCGGAGGTGCACCCGCTTCAGAAAAAAGCCCTAAACTCAGTTCATTTAAGTTGATTGAAGTTGGTTTGAGTTGATTGATGTTGGTTTGTGTATTTATTTGTAGAAAATTTGTAGAAAGGGGGTGGGGGAGATACCTATATTAACGGGTGATTTTGGGAAAGAATCTCCATGTTTGTTTACAGTAGTCTTCATATTCATTTCCAAACTGATCTCTCATTAATGCCTCTTCTTGTTTTACATTCAAAGCCCAAACAGGAAACAAGGTGACTGTCCAAACAATGTAAATCCAATTGTTTAGTAAAAAAGAAACGCCTATATTTATAAATGTAGAAAAGGCTGCGTACAGAGGATGTCTAAAGTAGTGATAAGCCCCAGTTGTGATTAAAGATTTACCCCTTTGATTAACGGGAAGAGATTTCAGACTCCAACATAAAATGATAATGCCCACAAACGAAAAGATAAAAAATACGGTGAATCTAACAATACTGTTATCAACTATTTTGGGAAGCTTAACAATATCCTCAAGCAGAAATATTATAACAAAAAGTATTGTACCAATTAAGGCACCTCTGGGTCCTGAACCGAATATTCTTTCATAAGTGTTCATATTGATTATTCTAAATAATTTATGTGAAGAAGGCTAGAAGAATTTGGAATCCCCATGATGGCAGGATAGGTTAAAGCTAAACATTTAGGCAAGCTAAGATGTTTGTTTTAACATTACCTTATTCGCCCTGGGGGCTTAACGGAGTTTCATGAAAGAGTCAGATAAAATCCCGTGAAAAACATGAACTTAGAAAAGCTACAAAATAGAGTAGACCTCAAACTGACGTCAGGCAACCATCAAATATGTGTCAGAATAGAGTTGGTATTGTATTTATTTGACAGAATAATCTGAGGGTTATAGAGTTTAATCTGACACTATGGCGAAAAATATAGGAAAAAGATCTGATGTCGATTTGGAGCCCAAAAGAGATTTGGCTATAATTTATACAATAACTAATTTAAGGCAATAAAATCAAAATGAAAAAATAACCTACTTTTTCAAAGTGGTACTATTTTACACGTATCTCGGCTTAACCCCCAATAGGATGCTATTTTTATGACCCTTCTGTAGAACCTAGAAACTCCCATTTTCTCCATTTCCCGTCTTGAACTGTTTCATTAGGTTTTGTCAGGACCCCTCTGCCATTCTGTTCCCCATCTTTCCACTCCCCATCGTATACTGAGCCTGAACATGTATAAATCCCTCTGCCATGCTGTTTGCCGGCTTTCCATTCCCCATCATATACGCTGCCATCAGGATAGGTCATTTCCCCTTTGCCATTACGTACATCAGATTTTACGTAACCTTTATAATTAGATCCATCAGTATCGCTTTTTTCAATATACCCAGAAAAACATGGGGTGCTATCATCACCTAAAACATATATTCCTAAAGTTAATGAATTTCTACTGAGTTTTGAAATGCACAG
Source organism: Candidatus Margulisiibacteriota bacterium (assembly GCA_013215865.1). Classification (GTDB taxonomy): domain Bacteria; phylum Margulisbacteria; class Marinamargulisbacteria; order DT-59; family DT-59; genus DT-59. Next base: position 3,059 of record JABSQL010000475.1, on the reverse strand, counting down.
TTTAACCACACGCGCCAAAGTTAAATCTGTTCCGAATAGTTTCGGCCCAGATAAGAGACCATTAAATCTTAAGTAGATATCACCACTTTTTATTGTTATTTTAAACTTGTTCCTGTCGTGCAAATCTTTTTTATATGTAGTCGTGAATCTGTTAAGTATTAAGCCAGGATTAAATTCCTTATGTGCTGCAAGAATAAATGCGATAAGTTCAAAATAGGCGGTACATTTATTTATAATATTTGTATCACTTTGCAATAATTTCAAAGCTTTATCATATCGGGCCATATAAGCATCGTGTTGAATGCTATTTTTAGGAATATATAAATCCAGTATTTCTTTGCTAATATTGAATTTTGCAATTATATCATCTAATAGTTGGCCGTATTTTGTAATCGGACTATCACTGCCAATACCTCTCAATTATGAGGTCGCAGGACTATTAATTGTGCTACTATAGGTTGTTTTGTCAGTTATAGAGCTTCTTAAAAGAGGTGATCTAACATTGGGGCCTCTGCTTTCATTATGTGTTACTGATTGACTGATAACTTTTAATGAGATGAACATATAAAACTCCTTCTTGTTTTTAATTAAGTAAAACAGGATCACTTCCAAGCTTTGAAAATGTTATCCTATTCTAAAGTTAGCAATTAATTTTTATAAAATTAACTTAATAGTAAGTGGCTGTCAACCACTAGTGTCCGGTAAAAAATAAAGAGCTAAGCACAAGCCAAGTAGAAATTAAAAAATCCAAGCGTCAAATTGAATAAGGGGGTAAAGGGGTAAAAAAAGGCTAACCTTCTGTTAAAGTGTTTTTATCGAAAAAACTTTAGGAGGTTAGCCTGTGCACCAATTTAACACAATATTCAATCAATTTCTTCAACTAATTCCAAAAAACGAGTTAAACAAGCTCATATCAAGGTACAATGGAGACCGATATGTGAAGCATTTCACAACGTGGGGTTTTTTGCACATCCCCCGAAAAGCGGTGGTTTTTGGAGTAATTTAGCCTCATTTATTTGCTCTCATTTAAATAGATATACTCTATCAAAAGGTGACATTTTCATTTTGCTGCGACAGTGTGTCATATTATATGTTGCTCCAAAGTGATAATATTCTCAGTTGGCGTAGGCTATGGTAACTTTTTTCACAAATGGAGACTATACCCAGTACAGAAGGGAAAATTTAAGGATGGGGAAATAGAGTCGAACTCAAAGATATCAATATATCTCAAGCTGCTTCTAAATGAACCTCATAGTGGAGATTATGTCGTATTAGAAGGTCTTGGAGAGATATTCTTATAAATTGCTTTTCAGACTCATTTAATTTTTTTGCATATTTGGCGGCTAACTCCGGACTTAAAAAAGTACGTCTTTTCTCTATGTTACAAATATTCTGTTTAGTTGTACCTAATAATTTAGCCATTTCAGATTGAGAAAGTTCTTTCGATTTCCGAGTAGCTAAAAAGATTTCTGATATCGTTAAAGGGCCATCAATCAATTTTTCTAATTGCCTTAGAGTTTTGCTTTTAGTACTCATGTTTGTTAACCTCCTGGACTTCACAAAATTCAATTTCCTTCTTCCTTATTACGTATATGGCTCTATAGTGAATAGATAAACGAATAGATCTTTGACCTTTCCGTGCACCCTTTAGTGGTTCATCATGAAATCCTTTTATTTTTCGAGCTTCTTCTAAACCATCAGATTCAACTAATTCAACCCACTGTGTAAATTTAATAACAATATGTCGGGGTAATTATTTTATGTCTTTCCAAGCTTTTTTAGTTACCTCGACTTTCGTTATCACCTCTATATGGTACACTGATTTTATGTACTAAGTCAAGAAATAGAAAATATCGAAGAGTATAACGATCTTAAAGTGGTACCAAGGAGATTTTTGCACAGCCCTCTGAACTGACACTCGCATAGCCAATAATTGACATAACAACTCTTACGTTTTCCAATATCTCTTAAGTAATTAGAGAATCAAATAATGGAACATAAATTGGAACGCGTCAACGATAGGGTACCGAAAAGTATACTTTTTGGAACTACCCTTCTATATTTGATTTTTGGAAGTTTTATGACCTTTCACTTGCTTGCAACTAGACGTCTATCAGATTTAAATTGACAATGATTTAACCTCAAATCTTGCCAAAAACCACCGCTTTTCGGGGGATGTGCAAAAAACCCCTTATAATAAGATTTATTTATTCAGATTGGTTATCTATATGTTATATATCGAACATTTTAGAAAATAATTGCACTAAAACGCACCTAAATTATGTGTTGAATTATTTCCTCCCCAAAATAGGGTGCTATTTCTCTTTCCGAGTGACCCCGGTATATTGCACCCCAGCCTTAGCCATTTTGGTGACGACAAGATGATGAAAGGGTCGAATAAAATTAAAATAGATAGGGCCAGTCCAATGAATATATTTTACAATTGTAATCAGATAAAACTTTTTCAAGGTATTGTCTAAGCCTTCAGATACAATGGCGATATACGCTTTTAAATGGTTATCATCTGGTGCTTCAGCTATCCAGTAAGTGTCTTCTTTTCCTCCTCGCACAACGAAGAAGCCCCCTTTGTCACCCGGTTTAAAAGATACGTTATGAGGAGATAAACTTGGCAAAGAGTCTCCAAAATCATGTTGCTTTAGGTTTAGAACCTAAACTAAAAGCTCTCGAATCTTAAATAACAAAATCATCCATTTCGGATGATATGAAAAGCAACCTGAAATAAATTCACGTAGCGTTACACTCCCTTCAACAACCTTAATATCAACATGATCAGAAGAGTTGATTAAACGATGAAGGTCTTCGTATTGATCAAATTGTGAATACTTTTTTTTCATGATGCCTTTTTCTTTTCATCCAGGTATATAGAGTAGAAGGAGAACATTCAATGATACGCGCAATAGACCGTTTGCTGACCCCTTTTTTAAGATACGCATTAATTTGATCTGAGTATTCATCGAGTTTGACTGTTTGGGCCTTACCTTTTGGGCGACCCAGTATTTTTCCTGATTGCCTCGCTCTCTCTAAAGCCTCTTTGGTGC
>JABSQL010000474.1 GCA_013215865.1 Candidatus Margulisiibacteriota bacterium | reverse complement strand
GTATTCCCCACTCCCCCGATTTTAGTCCCCTGTGCTCCCCTCTCTTCTACGGGATGCTCCGGGTGGGTGTTGTTGTATGAACCCACCAATCCTGTCATTTGGAGGCCCTCTTTGAAGAGGGCATTGGCTGCGTTGGATTGAGATGCCTTGGAGTATTGAGATCTTTTTTCGATGGATACTTCTAGTGCCTTGGTCATTTCCCCCCAATCTTCCTCTGTCATATCCTTTTTCTTTTTTCTCACTTGTCTTCCCAGTGGCAACCTTTTCTTATAATCTTTTTCACAATAGATTACATCTACATGCGGCATCTCTACTCTTGGATGGGTTCCATCTCTTTGCCCCTGCCCAGGATCAACCACATAGATAAATTTAGACCTTATTTTTCCCCTTTCCGTAGTATACAATTTATGTTTCCTAATTGTTCGGTATTTTACATAGTCATCATCAACATACCTTTCCAGCTTTCCCTCTTCAACCAAGCTATCCAATCTCTGGTATACCTCTTCAATACTTTTTCCATAAAAGGGATTTAAATGGGGCCCGCCAAACCGTTCATGCTTATGAGCTGCTGCCAACATCTTAGGCATCACAAACACTTCATAGACCTGTCCTCTATGTTCTTTGGTGATGAAATCAAATTGAGGAAGCTGATGCTCTGAAAACCCCTGTTTTTGAAATTGCATATGAATTAAATTTGCTTTTTCTATCAACGCCGATTGAAATTCATTTACATCTAGTTCAGAAATCAAAGACTTCATTTTGGATATTGGAAAATATTGGGTTTTTCTATCACTACTAATTCTCAAGTATCCCTTAAGGTGTGTATCTAATATTATTTGGTATTGTTTTCCATTTTGGATCGTCACCTGACTTAAAGGAAACAATATGTGAATATGTTTTGACTTTGGAAATAATTTTCTTCTTGAGAGCGTTGCCTGAGCTTGAGAGAAACTTCTTCTTACAATTCCCTGAGTCATGATGGTCTACCTCCCATGTATTCAAAGCAAGTCCCTTCTATATTGTAACTATATATGGGAATATTTCCTGCCTTAATTTGATGGTATTGAGGGGGCAATGTCCCGAAATTACCAAACATGTCATTATTGAATCCATAACTTTTGCGCGTTGCCATCTCGAAGGGGTGCTCCAAAATATAAATCAGTGATTCCTTCGTCCCCCATATGTGAAATATCCCTTCTTGAATATCTGCCTCACTGCTATCTATGGTATATTTATTAACTGTAACCCTTTTTGATCTTTCTCTGATACCGTATTTTGATGTATTGGTGGTCCATTTCACTTCTTCTTCATAAGGTTCCAGTTCTTCCATAGATATATCTGGTAACAAATGGAAATGTAATTCTCTGTAAATAATGATTTCTTCTAATGTCTCTGGTCCATATTTGAAGTATTTGTCATTACAATATTTATCGTATTCTTCTTGGGGGGCTGTTTTGATGATTAACACCTGACCCGACTTCTTTTCTTTGATCAACCCCTCTATTGCTCTTTTAAAATGTGCCAAACCCAAATCCATTTCACCAATGAGATACATAACAGTCTGTTTTTCATTTATCCGCCAATCATTTAGCTCTTCTTTCAAAGAAAATGCAAATAACCAACTGGTCTCAGCCGGCGAAATATCACTATCCATTGCTTCTTCCCTATCTTTTACCTGTTTTTCTATCATTAATTTCCTCCCAATTCTTAGACTTTCGTTAAAACTACTTATCTGGAAATATTGTTTCCTCCTCATTTCCCTGAGTCATGATGGTCTACCTCCCATAAATTCAAAGCAAGTTCCTTCTATGGTGTAACTATAAATAGGGATATTTCCTGCTTTAATCTGATGGTATTGGGGGGGCAATGTCCCAAACCTATCACTCCTATCATCATTGAGTCCATAACTCTTATCGGTGGACATCATAATGGTGTGGTCCAGAATATTTATCAGTGACTCCAGTGTCCCCCATATGTGTAATGTTTGCCCCTTAATATCAGCCTCACAGCTATCCAAATTATATCTATAGTTTGTCACCATTTTTGACCTTTCTCTGATACCGTATTTTGATGTATTGGTGGTCCATCTCACTTCTTTTTCAAATGGCTCTAAGCTTTCAATAGGTATATCCTGTACTAAATGAACATGTATTTCTCTGTATATGATGATTTCTTCTAGGGAATTTGTGGCATTTTTGAAATATAGCTTATTACAATATTTTTCATACTCAACTTGAGGGGCTGTTTTGACCATCAATGACTGCCCCACTCTCTTTTCTCCTATAAATTCCTCTAACACCCTTTTAAAGTACGTTAGCCCCAAGTCCATTTCACCTGCCAAGCAAAGTCCAGTTTCCTTTTGTTTAATTCGCCAATCACTTAGCTCATCTTTCCAAGAAAATGCAAATAACCAACTGGTCTCAGCCGGCGAAATATCACTATCCATTGCTTCTTCCCTATCTTTTACCTGTTTTTCTATCATTAATTTCCTCCCAATTCTTAAACTTTCGTTAAAACTACTTATCTGGAAATATTGTTTCCTCCTCATTTCTCTGAGTCATGATGGTCTACCTCCCATGTATTCAAAGCAAGTCCCTTCTATGTTGTAACTATATATGGGAATATTTCCTGCCTTAATTTGATGGTATTTAGGAGGCAACGTCCCAAAATCACCAAACATGTCATTATTGAATCCATAACTTTTGCGTGTTGCCATCTCAAAGGGGTGCTCCAAAATATCTAGTAGCGACTCGTATGTCCCCCAAATATGTAATATCTGTCCCTGAATTTTAGCCTCACAGCTATCCATATTATATCTATATTTGGTCACTACTTTTGACCTTTCTCTGATACCATACTTTGATGTATTGGTGGTCCATCTCACTTCTTCTTTATAAGGTTCCAGTTCTTCCATAGATATATCTGGTAACAAATGAATATGTAATTCTCTGTAAATAATGATTTCTTCTAATGTCTCTGGTCCATATTTAAAGTATTTCTTGTTGCAATATTTATCATATTCTTCTTGAGGGGCTGTTTTGATGATTAACACCTGACCCGGCTTCTTTTTTTTGATCAACCCCTCTATTGCTCTTTTAAAATGTGCTAATCCCAAATCCATTTCGCCTATCAGACAAAACGAAGATCTTCCTTCAGATACGTGCTGAGCTGTGATCATATTATGTCTAGAAAATGCAAATAACCAACTGGTCTCAGCCGGCGAAATATCACTATCCATTGCTTCTTCCCTATCTTTTACCTGTTTTTCTATCATTAATTTCCTCCCAATTCTTAAACTTTCGCTTCGGTTACTTATCTTAATAAGTATTGTTTCCTCCTAGGATTAATCAATGAGCAGCATCCTCCCCATACGGGTTCCATGCAAATACGCTTCTATCGTTTATATTGTTTTTTTGGGGATAACAAATTGAATTTTGATTTATATGAATTCTAAGTACCATTTTAAACATATTTCCTCCCAAAAGAAATTAAATAATACGTTAATCAATTTTCTGTTTCACTAGTATACTAAATCCATTTATAGATGGCTACAGGGGAGTTTAAGGATG
>JABSQL010000473.1 GCA_013215865.1 Candidatus Margulisiibacteriota bacterium | reverse complement strand
TGGAAAGGCCAGTGTCCAAAATATTATGCCATTACCAGATGGGTCTGCAGTGCTTTATACCATTGCGAAATATCTAACACCCAATGGAACGGATATTTCAGACAAAGGGATATCAGTGAATATCGAGCTGACTGTTCCTACCAAAAATATAGAAATGATGAAAGAAGATGATTTTGTGTATACGTTTGACACAGATTATCAACTTCAAGAAGCGATCAAACATTCTTTGACCCAAGTAAAAAGCGGAAAATAACCCTTGGTGTAACATAATAGGAATATACTTGCTTATTTTCCTTAAAATAGCTACACTCTTTACCCATGAGTATCGGATTAGTAGGTGCCAGTTTTGAGAAGGTATCTCTTCAATTTTTAGAAAGAATTTATTTAAATCGGAATCAAACACAAACATTCTTGAAAATATTCCCTAAAGATGTTGTGACAGAGGTGGCGGTTGTGTCTACATGTAATCGCGTTGAATTTTACTTTGTGAGTGATGATTTTTATAAGGGTTATTCATGTGTTTTGGCGGCCATTTCTGATTTTTTGAGCATATCTTCCGTTGACTTAACACACCATATGGAAGTGAAAAGAGATCAAGATGTTGTAGAGCATCTATTTAGAGTGGCTTCGGGTGTGAAATCCATGGTGTTTGGTGAGTGTGAAATATTGGGGCAGGTGAAACAGGCGTATGAGATTTCTTATCAATACCAGGGGACAGGTCCTCAGTTGAATAAGATGATTCAAACCGCTATTTCTGTGGGTAAACGGGTTCGGGATGAAACCAAGATTGGCCAGGGAATGTCGTCCATTAGTTCGGTTGCTATTGATATGCTTCAAAGCCAATGTGCAGATTTCAGTACTAAGCCTGTATTGGTTATCGGTACAGGGATTATGGGACAAAGAACCATTAAGCGGTTAGTGGATTCCGGTCATCCAAATATCACAGTCACCAATCGAACAGATAAGAAAGCCCAGATGCTCGCACAAAAATTTGCAGTTAAATTCTTGCCATATTCAACGGTATTTGCATCTCTTTCCTCTTTTGGTGCCGTTATAGTAGCCATTAATGATACAAAGAATGTGTTACTTTCCAGTCATTTTAAACGCCTCGTAGACCCATGCTTTGTGATAGATATGGGTGTCCCTAGGAATGTGGATCCCATGGTGGCAAATCATAAGGATATCACGCTTCTTACATTGGACGATTTTAGAGAGGTGACCCATCAAACCAAGGCTGCTCGTCAAAATGAGATAGTCACTGTGGACGCCATTATCAAAGAAGAGATGGCAGATTTAGAAAGATGGCAAACCTATAGAGAAACATGTCACAGCATGTCCGTGTAGGTACCCGTTCATCTAAGCTGGCACTGGCCCAAACGAACCGCGTTATTTCTCTTCTTAAAGACCAATCTCCCAATCTTAAATTCGAATGGGTTCCTATTAAAACAGTAGGCGATCAGAACCCAACCGTTCCGCTATCAGAAATCGGGGGCAAAGGGGTGTTTATCAGTGCGTTGGAAGACGCGCTGATGGCAGAAAAAATTGATATTGCGGTTCATAGCTTAAAAGATGTTACTTCACAACCCATGAAGGGTTTATCTCTGGTGTCTTTTTTAAAGCCAGAATCTTGTGCAGATGCGTGGGTGTCTGAGTATACTCTAAAATCCGTTCCGGCCGGTTCTGTTGTGGGTACGGGCAGCATGAGGCGAAAAGCGCTGTTAAAAGCAATAAGGCCGGACATCGAGGTAAAAGAAATCCGAGGAAATGTGGATACCCGCCTCCGTTTATTGGCAGAAGGAAATATTGATGGGCTGATATTGTCAGAGGCAGGTTTGATTCGACTTGGGCTATCCCATCATGTGAAAGAAGCATTGGATCTCCACGAATTTGTACCTGCACCAGGGCAAGGGGTGATCGCTATACAGGTTCGCACAGGGGATCCTCGCCATGTATCACTTTGTGAATCCATCACAGATAAAGCGCAAACCGTGTTATCCCAATTAGAGCTTCTATTTTTAGAGACGGTTTCTTTTAACTGCGAGGTGCCCTTGGGGTTGCATACCCAATATGATGGCTTAGATATACTTATAAACGTATTCTTATCAAATATGTCGCTTTCAGAGGAATATAGAGAAACTCTTCGGGTTCCCAAGGCCCAAGCTCAGGCTAAGATGAAACAGCTTGCTCAGATGTGTCTTGAGAAATATTGAGATGATATCGGGTGCCTTTTCCAATGCCTGTTTTGTTGAATATGTTTTTAGCACATAAGTCCTGTAGGTCACGGGTAGCAGTTGCATGAGATGTTCGGGTGATGCGGATATAGTTTTTCGCACTTAACCCACCTTTAAATCCCGAGAGCCCTTCTTGAAATATTCGTTTGATTACTTTATGTTGGCGGTCATTCATCTGGTGGTGGAACTGGTCAAAAAATTTGGCTTTGTGAACAAAAAACTCGACATAGTTAATGGTGTAAGATTGTGCATCGAGAATGGTGGTTGCAAAGTATGAAATCCAGTCATCAATTTGAGAGTCTTTATTGTTCTTTTCAAGGGCATCATAATACGCTTTGCGATGAGATGCAATGTGATTGGATAACGCGATCAAAGTAGGTTGGCCCATGGCTTGTGACAGGCATTTCTCCACCAGTGCTCTTCCGATTCTTCCATTTCCATCTTCAAATGGATGGATACTAAGAAAATAAAGATGGGCAATACTCGCTCTTAGTAATGGTGTCATGGGGTGTTTTCCATCAGGTGCTGTATCATTAAACCAGGTAATAAATGCAGACATCTCACGGTTCATGTGTGATGATGGCGGCGCTTCAAAATGGATATTGGGTTTGTGAATGGGCCCTGAAACGACCTGCATGGGGTCATCATGGGACCGATAAGAACCAATAGTTGTTATATGAGTTTTACCACTCATGACCATCTGATGCCACTTGAACAATATATCGTGTGATAAAGAAACAGAAAAATGGGTGTACAAGTCTACCAGCATATCTGAAATCCCTTTTTCAGCAGGTGGTATCTGTCGACCATCTGACCCCAAACCAAAGTTTTGTCGGATGGAGGCCTGAAGGCTGTCACGGTCCAAATAGTCTCCTTCAATTTCCGAGGTTTTGAGTGCTTCATCTTGTTCTAGGTTTACAATAAGGGTGGTTTTATCCGTTTCACCAATATGTTTGTACACGCCCAGGTATAGCCCAGTATTATGGGTAAATAAGGTTTCTAAACCCTGAATTTTAGTGGGGTCATAAGAAAAGCGGGGCCACTCTTTTTGCTGCCAGTTCCATTTCTTTATCATTTCCATGAGGCGTAAATGCTCCTTTTATAACTCATATTATGTCAAATTATGAGTTATAAGTACAGAAATTAGGATATTTTAAATAGCATCGGATTTTCCATTTTTAATATAATGGTCTGAAAGGCATATTGGTCGAAGAATTCCTAGAAATTTCATTATGCTATCTTTTATGATGACAAAATCGGTTGTTGGGACTTCTTTAAGATAGCTTATTTGTTTAGGTGTCAATCTAGGTGTCAATTTATTAAAATCTGGAAAGTGAGCCAGTTTTGCTAAGAAATGTAGAATTTTGAAACAACGATCGACATTATCTGAATTCCAAGGCGGGAGTGTAGGTAAATCAAAATGCATTTCTAATGGTTGACTATTTCGGAGGAACAATTTTCCATTTATAGGTTTATTACGATCAAAGTTACCTTCAAAATAAACGCTATCTGATAAGGTTAATTTTCCATTACCATGCCGCCTTCTGTTTTCAACCGGCCCGGTATACCTTTCCCCGCTTTGGTAAGTGATTTCTCCGCTCCCTGATCACCAGCCCGTAATGTCAGTTGAGTTAAAAACCATACGAGGTAATGGATATTTAAACACCCCCGAATATGGCTCTCCATTTTTAAATTCTCCGTTAAAAGAGCTGATTCCATCACGGAACTCTTCACCTTGTCCACATTTTTTATCATCCACCCATTCCCCTGTATACGTTTGGCCATCAAATACAATGACCTCAAATGTGCCATGACCATGCCTGTTCCCATTCATATAATATCCATCATATCTTCCATGGTGGAAACCACTACTGATATAACCTGTAACCTTGTAATCCATGCACCCATAACCATGAGGAATGATGTTTCCGTTAGGGGCAGGTTTATAATCTCCTTGGTAAGATCCAAGGATACCTCTTTCAAAAATCAGCTTTTCACCTTTATTTTGATGAACGAAATCAACAGAATTTTAAACTATTTTAAATAAAGTTGAATTGAAAACACGCATAAGTTCCTCCTGTATAAATTTAGTAAAACTAAAATCTATTGTATTGAATTTCCCATTAAAAGTAAAACCTCACTTTGAGGAGAGATTTTTGGTATACTAATACGCTTATGCCAAAAGTAAAAAAAGTAGGTAAAGTGTATCTGACAGGCGCAGGGCCAGGGGATCCGGGATTGTTAACACTTAAAGCCAAACGTGTTTTGGAAAAAGCGGATGTTGTTCTGTACGATTTTTTGGTGCATCCCAATATTTTAGATTATGTCCATCCCAAAGCAATCTTACAATTAGTGGGAAAACGGAAAGGGTTTCATCAAAAACAGCAATCTCAAATTAATCAATTATTATTAAACCATGCGCAAAAAGGGAGACAAGTGGTCCGTTTAAAAGGGGGGGACCCGAGTATATTTGGGCGGTTGGGTGAAGAAATGACCTACTTGAAGGACAATGGTATTCCCTTTGAAGTAATACCCGGTGTGTCATCTGCAACTGCAGTGCCTGTTTACGCAGGGATACCTATCACACATAGAGATATATCTCGTTCTGTGGCGTTTGTAACGGGTACTACGACTGTAGGGACTGCAATATCAGACATCGACTTTCCAGAGGCGGATACCCTTGTATTTTTGATGGGTATGACCCATTTGGGTGAACTGGTTGAAACGCTCTTACAGTCAAAGCGGTTTAATGAGAAAACACCGGCAACCATC
>JABSQL010000472.1 GCA_013215865.1 Candidatus Margulisiibacteriota bacterium | reverse complement strand
GCATAGTGGTTGCAAGCTTAAAAAGTTCATTCACATTAATCTTCCCCGTAACTGACAAGTCGTTGTATTGGCTGCTGAGATGCTTAAATAACCGCCACAGCTCTACCATTTCCTCAAAGGATGCATGTATTCCAAATTCATTGAGTAAGATAAGTTTGTGAAGAATTGGAAAGTCACTTTTAAACAGTAATTATTCTCAATACATCTTCAATGAAGTAAACTGTCGTATATTATGGAAGAAGCAAAAACTAAGAGCTGAACTCATCAATTTACTCACTGAGCAAGCTAAACAAATCAGTAAGTCTATCTTTTAACTAGGAGAATCAATGAACGAAATTATATGTCCACATTGCAATAAAGCGTTTAAGATCGATGAAGCTGGATACGCTGATATACTCAAACAAGTTCGTAACCATGAATTTGAAAAAGAATTACATAATCGCCTTGAGATGGCTGAGAAAGACAAAGAGAACGCTGTTAAACTTGCCCAAGAGAAGACTAAAGACGAAATGATTGCTTACTACAAAGATATGAAGGCTAAGCTTTCTACTAAAATGATGGGCGAAACACTAGAACAACACTGCGAAATAGAGTTCAATCGACTTAGGGCTACAGTTTTCAAAAATGTGTATTTTGAAAAGGATGAGATGTGGCATTTCACAAAGAAAAAAAACGAAAGCTCTGGGTATGGATCGCTATCGATCGGTATTCCCAAGAAGTCCTTGCTTTCTCAGTTGGAAGCCGAGGCAGAAAGGCCTACAAAAAGCTAATTGAGCAACTCAAAACATATTCAGTGGGCCAGTATGCTACGGACAACTGGAAGATTTACAAGTCACTTCCAAAAGATAAACATGTAACCGGAAAAAAATACACAACTCAGATTGAGAGCTTAAATGCAAACATCAGGCATTACCTGGCCAGATTTAGACGGAAATCACGATGCTATTCAAAATGCCCTGTCATGGTTGAACTCTCTTTGTTCCTGTTGTTTCACAAGCATCTATATGATGGTCTGTTTTAAATTAGCAGTCCCGAAAAGAGTACCGGCACAATTGAATAGCCGGTTACTCTTTTCAATTATTTTTTAAAAAAACAGGAAGATGCCCAGTACTCAAGCCCAAGCGACTCTGTCCCTTAGCCTCTTACGGATTCGTAACAATGTTATGGTCGATTTCGGAGTTCAGCTTATGTAAACCTATCGCAATGGCTGTTTTAAGTACATTTTGATAACCAGTCCCTGTAATATCTCCAATGTCACTGGCTTGAGTTACAAGGTTACGTGGTAAATTAATGTTAACCCGCTTAATTTTAGGCTTTACCCTTACAGCCTTCGAGTAATCAAATAATTTTTCCGAATCTTCCCTATCATAAATTGTTGCTTGTTTTTCTTCTCTTGATACCATTATTCAACCTCCTTAAATAGTTTTCTTTCTTTTTTCTGCATTCTTCTCACGGTAATTAACTTATTTGTGAGTCTATTCATTATCACAGTAATATCCTTTTTACCTACATACCCAAGTATGAGTATTACGCTAACGTCTGTTTTACTCGGCAAGATAACAGTTTCCACTGAAGTATTGATGATAGCCTCAATATCTTCTCTAGATATTTTACGTTCTTTCATCCTCAATAAAATATGCTCACTGTAATCCACTTTCATGATTATATTATACACATAATATCATTATATTAAACAATTAAAAACAAGATGATCTTCATTCATCCCTGTACTAGGGGATAAAGTCTGAATTTATAAACGTATAATCGAGCTAGGCTACATTCAACCATCCATCAATCTTATATTTCACAGTTTCGGGAATTTGTAGTACTCTAAATGTAGTTTTAAAGGCGTCCACGTTGGGGAGCCAGAAAGCAATTTCCTCTTTTTTATTCTCACAGACCATGTAGCTGTTATTTTATCCGACTGCATGCACTTGTTATTAGCAGTCACTTTCTCCAACATCGTGGATATCTTTGGGTAATTTTGTTTCAACATAAGCTTTTGTTATTTGTCCAAATTCTCGAATCCAAAAATTAATAAGCACAAAACAACGTAAAAGAAGTTTCTCATATTCTCAAGGTTTAGGCGCATAGCTTCCGTAGGTGTTTAACCCCTTGTATAATTACACCATGCGAATAAACTCAATCTCACCCTATTTGATTAATCGCGCCATGAACCCTGTCATCCAAGCCCAACACCTACAACAAGCCAACAAGGCCAGGAAAACCAAAGCAACAAAAACAAAAAAAGCCGCTAAAAACACATCCATTAAAGATTCTTTAAGCAACTTAGAAGAAGCTGTCAGTTCAAAAGGCTTTGAAGACGTCACGTATGATCCCCAGTTAGACATGATTGAAGCACGTGTTGCTGCAGCAAAAAAGAAACCCATTAAAGACCCGCTTATTTATGATCCATATTCCTATTCAAACATGACAGCCTCTGGCATTTATGATTATGGGCTACGCATCAAAGTTGGGGCGCGCAATAAAATCATTCAAGACGATCGCTTTACTTATTTCACTCTCATTGAGTCCATCATCATGGGAATTATTCTTGCTGAAAAGCTCCCCAGTGGCGCTTTAACGCTATCGCTAGGCACTAAAAAAATAAGTCAAAAAGCCCAAACTATTGAAAGTCATTTAGGGTTTTATAAAGGAACCCGCTGTTTATTGAAATATTGCTTACTCTATGACATTGCAAAAACAACCTACACTCTTTATGAGTTTAAAACAAAAACACCTATTGGCTACTTAAAAATGACGCTAGTCGGCAAGAGCTGCATAGTCGAGGAAATTAACGGCACTTTTGAAGGGTTTGATATTCATATTGATCCTGTCTGGGATAAAAAAGACAAACGAAAAATAAACTATCAAACACTCAAAATTGGCAATAGAACCTTAGACCTTACCAGCACGTCTAAAACTCACCGCAAAGGCATGTGGGTCGGTCCTTCTCATACACCACCCTTATACTTTGAGTCACTTTTTGAAAGTCGCAAAACCAAAAAAGACCACATCGTCACAGAAAAGAAAATCACCATTGGAAAAAGAAAGCTTACACTCACCCTAAAATTCTTTGACGACCACTTCCCAGAACCCTATGACATTAATGGCAAATTATGGGATTGCTAAATATAGCCCTATCATCTCACGGCCTCCTTCTACAAACTATTTAAAAGCGACGATCATAGAATGATCAAATTTTCCCTCAAAAATATTGACTTTCTCAAATCCAGCATTCAACATAAACTTTTGATGCTCTGATCCTGAACAAAATGCACCGTGCCCATTAATATTTAAATGATATAACGCTAGCTTCACAGCTTCCATTCCTCCCGTTTCATATTCATTAAACAACACTGTCCAGACAAACAACTTGCCTGAAGGTATTAATGTTTCATATGCTTTTTTATACAGCGTCTCTGCTTTTTTCTTTGGGAATATGGTGACAAAATGAGACATTAAAACACCGTCAAAATCTTTAGGCCATGTATCTTCCAAGTCTATTTCTATATATTTTATACGTGCAGCTAAATTGTTTTCCGCTATATAATGGCGTGCCATTTCACATACTCTGGGAAGCTCAAGGACCGTAATTTTAAGATCAGGGAATTTAGAACACAAGTATACAGCGGTTATGCCTCTTCCTCCGCCAACATCCAGCAAATGCTTTATTCCAGAGAACTCAGACAGATTTGCCGAATGCCAAGTGAGCGATGAATATGCGCCAACAGCATCTGCTAACTGCTTATCCACTTTTGGATTAGAATAAATGGATTCATCTTTACTTTTTTCTACTGAATTCGTACCATCATTATCAACTTTTCGTAATGACTCCAATAGATGAAAACCACTTTTCTCTTTAACCTGATGGGTAAATTGTACAAGTGGAATCATGTTTTTCCGCCCTTTAACAAGCGCAACACTTGCAACTTTAGTGTTTCTATAGCCCATCGTTTCATGATCTCGACAAATCAATTTTGATGCGCAACATCCAGAGAGAAGAAGTCTTGTACTTTGCTCAGGAATATCTAGACATTCAATAATGCTTTCAAGTGAAGCGTCTGGGTTCTTATCTAAAAATGTAAACAGGTCCAGCTCAGTCGCGACACTCATAACTTGAGTGAAGACATATCCATTGAGTAAATTAAAAAATTCTTTCCATTCCGTTTCATTTGAATCTAGAAAGGCATCTCTATTTTTGTCCGCTATAATATGATCGATTTTACGTTCCTACCCATCAATTTTTGAATTAAAACCGCATTCTATGCGCGTTCTAGAAAACAATTTTAACTAAGATGGGTTAAGGCTGTCAAGAAATAACGCGCCAATACTATGGGTATTTCAAGGGAAGGTAAGAGGAGGGTGAATTTGCAGGCAATAACCCACCCTCAACTTTTTAATACATCCTTAGGCGTCTCATTTATTCTACTTAGTTTTTGCTTGATAGACGTTTAAGTATTTCATTGGCCACTTCCATTGCCGAAGCTGGGTTTTGACCTGTAATGAGTTCCCTATCCGTAACCATTTTAGATTTCCATGCATCTCCGCCATCAAAATTACCGCCCGCTTTGGATAATCCTGTTTGTGGGTAAAACTTCATTTCACCACCATTCAACCAGCTTTTAGATTGATCTTCTTCTTCATTACTAAACACTGTAAATTTATAACCAGCGTAGATCCAATTGTCTTGAGCTTTTGCAAGCTTACCATCTTCTAATTTGCTCACAAACTGTTCTGGATTAGGCAGGGTAGACAGAAGCGCAATGGGGCCGTGGCAAACAAGCGCCGTTGTTTTATTTTCCTTGTGAAAGTGTTTTAACAAAGCGCCTAGCTCTGGATCTTTTATCAGATCATTCATAGGTGCAAGGCCGCCGGGCTCATAGAGTGCATCAAAATGGTCGTAACCAATTTGCTTCACTCGCGCTAAACTTATTACAGGTGACTGTTTTTTATCCATTAGTTTCAATTTTTTCAGAAGTGATTTGTGGACTTTTAGAGATTTTTTGGCCTTACGGGGTTTTTTTTCCATATCACCAAAAAACATCGCGTTATCAGAATTTTTATCCATGGAAGGCGCTTGCCCTTTGGGAGTGGCAAAAGTAACAGTATGTCCTTTGTCAAGAAACCGCTTCACTGGTTGCATGAGCTCATTAAGATAGAAACCGGTTTGAACGGTTTTACCTTCTTTGAGGATTACATGATCTTTACCTGATAACACAACCAGAATTTCTCCAGCATATGTGGTTTGGGTAAAGCTTGAAACGATAACGAACGCAATAAAAACAATTTTCAATATATTCTTCATAATTATCTCTCCTATTTTTTTAATAAGTCAGCAGCAAATTCTAAAAACGTGATTGCGATTATTTCATGTTGTCATTTTTCTGTCCCCTTTTATTGATGATTATTATGAGTTTAATTATAACAAATGATTATAGATCAATAAATATGGCCAATATCATTATAATTAAGATTATAATCATATATAATAATGGTCATGGATTTAAATGCTGTAAAAATATTTGTTCGAACGGCAGAGTTGGGGAGTTTTACCAAGGCAGCGGCAACACTCAAGATGACACAGTCTGGTGTTTCCCGGGCAGTGGATCGCTTAGAGTCGGACCTTCGAAGCAAACTTCTATACCGAACAACCCGTAGTTTGAGCCTGACACCAGATGGACAGGCATTTTTTGAACGCTGCTCTTTATTATTACAGGAGTTTGAGGATGCAGAACACAAACTCATCGGACAACAAGACTTGCCCTCGGGGATCTTGAAAATATCTTCACCATTGGGATTTGGAAGAGCCGTTTTATTACCATTGCTTGCACAGCTTTCCAAAACGCATCCTGACCTCACGATAGATGTCACAATGACAGACCGAATGGTTGATCTAACCTCAGAAGGTTTTGATGCGTCGATTCGGATTGGTGATATTCCAGACTCTAACGTCATTGTTAAACACCTAGGCATTATTCGATTGGTAACCATTGCTTCACCTGATTATTTAAAACGATGTGGCATACCAAAATCACCAGAAAAGCTGAGCCAACATAACTGTCTGAACTTACGGTATCCTCGCACAGGACGATTATTCCAATGGCGATTTATTGAAGAGGGCAAAGAAAGGAGACTGTCAGTGAAGGGGAATATGGTACTTGATTTGGGTGATGGATTGGTAGACTTAGCAATCCAAGGGCATGGCATTGTTCAAACCCAGGGTTTTATGGCTGTTCAGGCACTCAGAAACAAACAGGTTATGGCCATCCTTGAGGAGTATGCCGCCGATAGAGGTCCCGTATCGCTTATATATCCGGAAAGCCGACAATTATCTTCTAAGATGCGTGTTTTAAATAAAATGCTTTCAAGCGCTAATTTCTAAAATGTTTCCAAGCCCATTACACATTCCAAGTGATGCTAAATCATGGTATAATCCGGCCCCAGAAGGTAAAAAGAGATGTGGAAATATAAAGTGGTGGCCCTGGGTGGTGTACATAATTCGCTCATTTTATGGGAACCGCTTACTCCAAGAAACAATGTTATATACATGCACTCGGGAATGACCTGAATAATTCCGTTGCCTGGTACAACTTGGGTCTACTACTAAATAGAGGTCATACGGTACAGATAAAGAGAACAGAATATTCAAAAAAATGCTGCTTTGTACGCGCACTAAACTTGGACCCTTCACTTGAAAAGGCTTGGTGCAATCTGGGGTTCCTTCTAAAATCTGAAGATATAGAAATGATAAAGGGAACAGAGTATGACAAATTAGCCTGTTACAAAAAAGCAATCAGCATAAACCCAAGGTATTCAACTGCTTGGTACAATTACGGGATAAATATTCCTCGCGGTAAGCTAGATTGTTTCAAAAAGGCTGCAGAATATAATCCATTATGCCCTTTAAATTGGCGGTCAATCCGCATGATAACACACCCCGATGACACCATCTCTTTTGGTCAGCCAAAACAGACCTTCAACTATTTCGATATTTATTATTTGGATTTTATTTTGAGCGCCAGGAACATTAGTGACTTGGACAAAGAATTTGTACGCCGTCACAGTATTGCCCTATCTAAATGTTATGAGTTGGTTTGTTTACAAATTAATTTGCAACATAACACTAAGTCCCAAGAGAATTTATCCCAACAACTCGGGGATTTCACAAAACTGCCGGACAGTATCATTCAATATGGCATTTCTCCATTTCTAACCCCTTATGAATTATCAAGCTTGTGTTTATCTCATACCTATTTCATGTCGCACTTTTTAAGTGATGCTCATCACCACAAGGTACTTTCAGCCTTCCCCATTCAAAAGATTTTTGATCAAACAGCATTATTGTATCACCAAATCCCAAAACGCAAGCGGCCTGAATTTGGTTTATTGAATTCAGGCCGAAATCGTCTGGCAAGATTTTGGAGAAGAAAACACCGTCTTCTGTTAGTGGAATGAGATGTCTACCCTAAAATACTTCCCAATTATTGGGTATAATAAAGTCACATGGGATTGTTAATAATATACGCATCTATTGCCCTAGGCATTTCATTTTTGTGTTCCATACTTGAGGTTGTCATCTTGAGTGTTCAAACCCCGTTTGTGGCAACATTGGTAAAAGATCGGCATCCGTCTGGGAAAATATTATCTCAGTTCAAAAAAGATATTCATTCGCCTCTGGCTGCCATTTTAACCTTAAATACCATTGCCCACACCATGGGTGCCGCAGGAGTAGGCATGCAAGCCGCTTTAGTATTCAAAACTATTCATGTGGGGGTGATTTCAGGTATTCTCACCTTTCTCATTTTATATCTTTCAGAGATTATACCCAAAACTTTGGGCGCTCATTACTGGAAAGGGTTAGCCCCCATCTCTGCCTACACAACAAAATTACTTATTTGGCTAACCTTTCCTTTTGTGGTATTAGCAAAAGTGTTAATGAGATCTCTTCCAGGAGGCCCCACATTAACCGGGTTTAGCCGAAAAGAGCTGGAAGCGGCTGCCCTACAAAGTGCTCGGGCAGGAAAGCTCAACTTTCGCGAATCTCGATTATTAAGAAATGTGATAACTCTACGGGAAATCAAAGTACAAGATGTCATGACACCCAAAACAGTGGTATTTTCCTTACCTGAACAAATGACTGTCCAAGACTATTATGATAACCATCATCAATCTGAATTTTCCCGCATCCCTATTTATCAACAGGCAAAGCAGGAGATTGTGGGTTTTGTACTTCATTCAGATTTGATACTTGCCTTCGCTCAAAACCAAACTGACAAACACCTAACACGTTTCAAACGCGACATTCTCACCACTGCCGCCCATCTATCCCTTGTAGATGTTCTTGAATTTATGGTGACAAAACGGGCACATATTGTATTGGTTGTGGATGAGTATGGGACCGATAAGGGAATTATTACTCTGGAAGATATTTTGGAAACCTTGCTTGGACTAGAAATCGTTGATGAAACCGATAAGGTTGTAGACATGCAAGCCAAAGCCCGTCGCCTCAAGAATAAGAAACGCTAACCCTTTAACTTCGCTATTATTTCTTTTTATTTAATTTTCTTTAATTTTGTGTTATTGTGTGTGTTCAAATTCAGCCTCCTCAGAAGAAAGTGTGGGTCAAAGGGGGAGAAGGCAAGTTACCTAAAGAATGGTAAAGAGCAATTTCTAGAGCAGCATAAGTTCTAAAGCCATAAGATCTTCTCATAACAACTTTAACCTTGTTATTAAACCCTT
>JABSQL010000471.1 GCA_013215865.1 Candidatus Margulisiibacteriota bacterium | reverse complement strand
TTTAAATACTTTTTTAAAAGCTTTTTGGAATCTTTTTCTTGGTTTTGTTTTGCTCTTATTCATATAAAACCCTTTTTCCCAAAATCCTATGACTACCTTTCCATCTCTATTTCTGTCCTTACCTCTTCCATGTTGTTTCCCATTACGCCATTCCCCCTCATATTTCTCGCCAAACAATCCTCTTTTGATACCATAACCATGGGGACTTTTCTTGCGCCAGTAACCAGTATAATATTCTCCATCGGGAAACACAAATCTTCCGTACCCATCTATAATGTCTGTTTTGGCATCTTTAAATATCTGCCAAGCACCTTCATAATATCCGTCTGAAGATTGCCATCCCCGATTTGAAAAACATTGGAATGTTATTTTTCGGGTCCCCATATACAGTAATATCTCAACATGATATCCGTTCATTTCTACAACCAGCTGAATATCTTTATCTTTCACATCCCCACGAGGGAAGTCTGACTCTTTTTGAAACACATACAAATCTTCAAATTCTTTTCTTCTCACTAGAGGTAAAACTGTATCTGCACAATGATACTTTAAAAGCCTTCTAATAAAATGCCGTCTATTATGATAGTATGATTCCACTGCCCTACAATAGACCCTACAAACACCCTTCACCCTTTTCATATCCATTGTATCCAAAAAAGGAACCACTGTGTCGGCTAATAAATTAATATTTTTAAATGTATTTCTACCTACTGATACTACTTTATGTGTCACTGCTCTCCATCTCCGGAGAGATTATACCATGCTTCTTCCTGGGATGATGTTTTTCCAAATTACTTTTTGCTTTTCAGTATTTGGATGTTCTATACTGATAGAATAATGAAATTTTACACATCCCAAATGGATATCACCCTCTCAGACAAACAGGTAGATTACTTTCATATCTTCTCCAATCCCATGATGAAAAGCATTATTATATCGTATACCCTCGCACTTTCAATTGATGTTAAAATCGAAATACGGTCTGAAAAGACATATCAAATTGTTAAAGAACTGTATTTGATTGCTGGAAATCCTGGCGGTAGGAAAGGTGAAAATAAAGTGCTTTGGGATGGAACGATCGGTAACGGCCTCAAGGTCCCGTATGGGAAATACAGTATTCAGTTGTATTTAGAAAATTCCCCTGTTGATGAACGCCGCCACATATCCTTCTAAACTCCAATCTGCTTTAAAATTAAACGCCGCACCAAATCTGGCTTTGCACAGCCCTTGGTTTCTCGCATTACCTGCCCCATTAAAAAATCTGCAGATTTGGTTTTCCCGCCCTTTATCTTCTCCACCACATCAGGATTCTCAGCCAACACTTTATCCACAACCGTAACCAAAACATCTTCATCAGATATCTGCGAACCACCCGATTCTTTGATAAGTTCTTTCGGACCATTTCCCGTTTCAAACATTTTGAGAAGTATATCTTTGCCCATTTTCTTAGAAATATTTCCTGATTCAATGAGCTGAATCATCTCAACCAAATGCTTAGGTACCACTTTCAATTGCGAGTATCCCACTTTATTTTCTTTAGCCAAGGCATTTAAATCACCCACCATCCATTTTGAGACTTCAACTGCAACACTTGGATCTTCTTCTAAACAGGCTTCAAAGTAGGCACTCATATCTACATCTGACAACAAAGTGTTACAATCACCCTCTGGCACTTGATAAGTATCAATGTACCGTTTCTTTTTTTCCTGAGGCAGTTCCGGCAATTTCTCTTTTAGTTTCTGAATACGTTCATCCGAAATGGTTAACGGCCGGAGATCTGGGTCCGGAAAATACCGATAATCATGTGCGTCTTCCTTTTTTCTTAACACAGTCGTCTTCTGGGACTGATCATCATAATTCCGAGTTTCTTGAATGACCTTGCCACCTTCCTCAAGCACCTGCGTTTGACGTTTGATTTCTACATTAATGGCCCGCTCCAAACTTCGGAATGAGTTCAAATTTTTAACCTCCGTCCGTGTCCCAAATTCTGTTTCTCCAACCGGACGGATCGAGACATTGGCATCTGCTCTCAGATTTCCTGCTTCCATGTTACCGTCACATACACCTGAAAATTCTAAAATGTGTTTCAAATTTTCCACATATATCCGCGCTTCTTGGGCAGATCGAATATCCGGTTCAGACACAATTTCTACAAGAGGTGTCCCTGCCCTGTTGAGATCCACCAAAGAATACAGTGATCCTGCAATGGCATCTGCACCTTGGTGAATGAGTTTGCCTGCATCTTCTTCCATATGAATGCGCGTGATCCCGACTCTCTTCTTATTCCCTTCTATAGTGATATCCAAATATCCACCCGTACAAATAGGCAAATCAAATTGGCTGATTTGATATCCCTTCGGCAAATCTGGATAAAAATAATTTTTCCGTGCAAATACAGATGTGTGATGAATCTTCGCACTCAAAGAAAGGCCCGCTACAATGGCCAAACTCACTGATTTTTCGTTCAATACTGGCAATGTACCTGGCATACCCAAGCATATAGGACATACCTGTGAATTAGGTGCTTGGCCTGTAAGCGTCGCACACCGACAAAACAATTTGGTATTCGTTTTTAATTGGGCATGAACTTCTATGCCGATAACCGGTTCATATTTCATTGCTGCTCCTGTATTAAATAAGGAACGGTATTTATCGCCGCTTTAGATTCATAACGATGGGCCGTCTTTAAAAGAGTTTCCTCATCAAATGAAGGCGCAATCATTTGCAACCCAACGGGTAGGTCATTCGAAAAACCACAGGGTACAGATATTGCCGGCAATCCTGCTAAACTCACGGGAATCGTCGCCACCTCACTTAAATACATGGAGAGAGGATCTTTAATTTCCCCCAATTTAAATGCAGGCGTTGGCGCCGTGGGCGTTATCAAGAGGTCAAAATTTGAAAATGCTTCATTAAAGCCTTTTTGTATCATGGTCCGTACTTTTTGTGCCTTGAGATAATAGGCATCATAATATCCCGAACTCAGGGTAAAGGTGCCCAATATGATACGCCGTTTCACTTCTGAACCAAATCCAGCCCCTCTGGTTTTATGATATAACGCTTTCAAATCATCTGCGTCTTTTCGCAACCCATATCTGATTCCATCAAACCGTTCTAAATTAGAGCTGGCTTCTGCAGGTGCAATAATATAATATGCCGGCACCCCATAATTTAATGCTTCTAAATCAAAATACTGAACCGTTGCACCCTCTTCTTTTAATAATTCAAGGCCATTTGAAACCAACTCTTTCACATCTTCTGATATGCCTACCAACGATTCATTTGGGACACCA
>JABSQL010000470.1 GCA_013215865.1 Candidatus Margulisiibacteriota bacterium | reverse complement strand
TTTGCTTCGATTTCAACAAACCCCCTATTTGAGCCCGTCTTTTTAATACTGCTTCCCTCTATAATCCCTAGTTTTCTAAGCTCTTTGATTTTACTCTTAAATGTACTCAGGTTATACCCATTATCTGTAACTTCTCAATAAGTTAGGGTAAAGTTCAAAAAAGAAGATAATTTTCATGTAGAATAGAAATATGAGATATGAAGTTCCAAATGTACCCACAGGAGAAAACACAACATTTGTAAAAAAGCTCCTCAACTTAATTGATCAACTCTTCACAAAGACACGTAAATTATCAGAGGAGATCAAACAGCTAAAAGATGAGGTTAATGTGCTTAAGAAAGAAAAAAAGAGACCCGAATTCAAGGCTAGTAAAATGGATGATTTGGCAGGTAAGAAGGACACAAAAAAAGAGGATTCTTCAAAAGGAAAGCGACCGGGTTCTAATAAGAAGAATAAGACAGTCGGTCTAAAAATACATGAGAAAAAAATAATCAAGCCTGACGGAAAAATACCACATGACTCTGAGTTTAAAGGATACCAAGATTATACGGTTCAAGGTCTTCGGATTGAATCTCATAATGTTTTGTATCGGTTGGAATGCTGGAAAACACCCGGAGGTGACTATTTGAGAGGACGATTACCAGACTCACTGGAAGGGACACATTTTTCGCCTAAATTAAGAAGTTTCATTATCTATCAACATCATCACTGCCAGGTTACACAGCCATTATTATGGGAGCAGTTATCAGAGTGGGGTGTTCAAATATCAAAGGGACAAATCAATAGAATTCTGAATGAAGGCAAAGAGGATTTTCATGATGAAAAAGAGGATATTCTCCCAATGGGACTACAAGTTTCTGAATATGTAACAGTTGATGATTCAGGTATGCGGAATAAAGGAAAAAACGGATATGTGACTCACATTGGAAATGACTACTTTGCCTGGTTTAAAAGCAGCGATCATAAAACCCGCATCAATTTTCTAGAGCTATTAAATACAGAAAACAACAATTACACACTCAATAACAATGCTGTTTCTCTCATGCTGAAGCAAAAAATGCCACTCAAGATCATCAAGTTGTTTGAGAATCATTCAAGTAAGTTATTTAAAAGCAAAAGGGAGTGGCATGATCATTTGAATAAGTTGAGAATCTTTAACAAAAGGCATTATCGTATTGCAACTGAAGCCGCATTATATGCCAGTGTATTGCAGCACGAATTCATGAGAAACATTGTCATTTTGAGTGATGGTGCTGGGCAATTTAATGTATTGTTACATGCACTGTGTTGGGTTCATACTGAGCGACTCATTCATAAGCTGGTTCCACTTAATGATCCTCATCGTAAGATTATTGAACAAATTCGAGGTCAAATTTGGGATCTGTATGCTGAACTGAAAAAATATAAGCTTGAACCAAGCATAGAAAGTAAAAATAAAATCCAAGATCAGTTTGATTCTATCTTTACCCAAAAAACGCCATTTGAAACCCTCAATAACCTATTGACCCGTATTCACAAAAATAAAGATGAGCTACTACTTGTTCTTTTGCGTCCTGAAATTCCGCTTCACACCAATGGAAGTGAAGGAGATATTCGAGAATATGTGAAAAAAATGAAAATAAGTGGCGGTACCCGTAGCGACTTGGGACGTCAATGTCGAGATACTTTTGCTAGCCTCAAAAAAACATGTCGTAAGTTAGATATCTCTTTCTGGTGTTACTTGATTGATCGATTATCATGCGCTAACAAAATTAAGCCTCTTCATTTTTATATTCAACAACGCGCGGCTCCCTCCATAGCTTATTGAGAACTTACCGCTTTATCAAGTATTTTTTTTCGGTATTTTACCGTTAATTGTATGTGATAATACGCTTCGCTTACGTTATGATGCCAATGCCATATATCTCCCTCTATTGTTGTCATACCCTAATG
>JABSQL010000047.1 GCA_013215865.1 Candidatus Margulisiibacteriota bacterium | reverse complement strand
AAGACCGACTCTTGAATATCAAAAAAGTGCTCAAGGGCGTATCTGGAGACAGTGAGAACCCCAAAGAGTACCCCTATAAGTGCCCACTCCCCATTCTCAAGGCCGAAAGGACGATCTTTTTTTGAGGCCATTCTTTCAACGGTGTATTCTTCCAACACTAGGCGACCCAGCCGACAAATTTACCTATGACTGTTTTTGCCAAAAATATAACAACGCCCGCAACAACTGCCTGTATCCCTGCTTTGGTCCATCGTTCATTATTGGCTAGAAAGTATGAAATGCCAGCGACAATGACCCCTAAAATCATGAGCCCTTCGCCTAATTCAGAAACGAGCCACCCTGTTAATTCAGTTAGGAATCCCTTCATCGATTTTTCAGCAAAGATAGTGCTAGGCAACAAAACCATCGAAAGAAAGGCATAGGATATTACTTCGTATTTTTTATTATATTTATTCATTATAAAACTCCCTTTAAATTCTTATTTGCGAATAAGATTATTATATCACTTTTGCTAAATTTAATTAACCTCCCAATATTTTTTAGTTGCCAGAGTAGTGGTCACAATTAGGATCACAATATTCACAAAGTATATTTGAATCGTTCCATTTCTCGTCGATGATCTTGTGTACAGAGATGAGCCTTTTACATTTTGAGCATTCCGCAAACCCTACATTTTTGCAATTTTGACAAACAAGAATTCTATTTTTTTGTTTATTCTTTTCGTACTGAAGATCTTTATTGCATTTGTCACATTTCACTAAAGATCTGTATTCGGCAATTTCCATATTAGTTACTCCTTTCTGAGTAGTTCCTCCTTGGTTCACCTCAACTTTCCCCAAGAAGACAAAGAACAGACAGACAAATCAAGCGGAAGGCTCAATTTGGAGATTTCGCAGAAATACGATATTGAACCTTTGGCGGGTTTGTTCACACTGTCGGCCCTTCTTGGAATGTTCATGTAACTAGAGTCCTCTTCAATTCGGTCATATTCGTTCTTATGCGCTCCTTTTTTTCTTGTGGTATTTCCCCTGGCAAATAATCACTTAGTGGCTTCAATGATTTCATCCCCTTTTTCACAAATTCTGCATAGGTAGCAAATAGGTGTATGGATTTAGACCTTTCTATCTTTTTGAGGCCTACTTCATTGTCTTTAGATACTCTTACTATGGAATCAGAAAGACATCTCAAATATCGTTTAAGCACATAGTTCAGCATCTTTTTATCTTTACAAACCCAAATGACTTGATCGTATCTTTCAAAATCTCTATAGAAATGGAACATCTTGAAATATCGGTATCTGCTCTTTTTCGATAGCTCCAATTCAAAGGCGTATTTATTACCGTCTATAGAAAATTCCATGTCTGGTATCCGAGGGTACCCCGAATATTCAAGGCGATATTTCTTTTTGTTGTCTGCAAAGTATTTATGTAAATATCGATCAGATACAAACCCCTCAATGGCGTAATCTCTTTTTAGGATGACTTCTAAGTTAGTAAGCCCGATAGAATGATAAAAAGTATCTTGTGGGTGGTAGTCAATCTTAACGGTGTCTAAATAGGTGCTCTTTGCTTTTAGGTACTGTTTGCCAGTGTCTGACAAAAACCACATGGTCAAACACCCCTCCACTTTCTTTTTTT
>JABSQL010000469.1 GCA_013215865.1 Candidatus Margulisiibacteriota bacterium | reverse complement strand
TTGAATTGAAATCAATTTCAACATCGCATTCATCTGCAATTTTCACTGTATTTTCTATGGCCCCTGGGTAAGCAGAAAATAATGCCTGCATTTCTGCAGAAGATTTGAAGTAATATTCATCTGAATTGAATCTAGGCCTGTCTGGATCGTCTTTTTTGTATCTGCCTTCGATACATAATAATACATCATGTGAGGTATTATTTTCACGCTCTACGTAATGGACGTCGTTGACTGCCACGAGAGAGTATCCTAAGGTCTCATGTAGCTTTAAAAAATATTTGTTAACCTCTTTTTCTTCTTCAAGACCGTGATCTTGAACGCACAAGTAGACGTTCTCTTTTCCGAAACTTTTTTCGTAAAATGCCAGTGTTTCATCAATTCGCTTTTGGTTTTTTTCTAATACGAGTGCCCCAAGTTCTCCCTGGTAATTACCTGTAAGACAAGTAAGGCCGCCGTTGTGTTTTTCAAGGCTTTCCCAGTCTATCCTGGGTTTTTCATGTAAGCCTTCAACATAGCCTACAGAAGACAGTTTCATCAGGTTTTTGTAACCCTTATTATCCCTTGCGATCAAAATTAACTTGTGGTAAACTGCTTCGCCTGGGTTGTAATCGGTTTTTTTACGATCGCCATTGGCGATATACATGTCACACCCAATAATGGGTTTGATTTTCTTTTTTCTTGCTAAGGTATAGAATTCGAGCATGCCAAACATGTTGCCATGATCAGTAAGGGCTAATGAATTTTGTTCAAACTCTAGGGCTTTATCGATTAGTTTATCGAGTTTTGCTGCCCCTTGCAGCATGGAATACTCACTGTGAGTTTGAAGGTGTACAAACGAATTCAAGGTGGCGATCCAGGTTTTTTATTCTATGATTCGAAGTGAAGTGATCTCATTTATAGGATATTGATTTCGTGTTCCTGAATAAACTTCTGTGGCAATAATAAGAATAGGCTCTTTGTTTTTTAATAAATGAATGGGTCTTATGAGGATTCTTTTTTTATCCTTTGAAACATAACTGAGTTCAATTTTTTTTTCGGTCAAAATGGCAAAGTCAACCACTCGAAGCATTTCGGAATGAGAAGGTGATTTGCCTGGGTTGACATATTTTTTTTGACTCACTTTGTTTTGGAATAAATACCTGGCTTTATCTTCAGAATTATAATTTATCTCACCTGTTGAAAAATAACTCGAAAATAATTTTACATACTCTTGTTTTATAGGTATGGCTGTTTTTTTTTCGGTTAGCTATTGATGAATCTGCTGGAGTCGAACCGAACTGTTTCAAAAAATCCTTTACTGCCGGCTTGTTTTTTAGAGGAACAATAAATCCGTAAGAGGGAATGGTCTCAACCGTGAGTTCTAAGAATTTTGGGATATTTATTAAAGTTGAAAAATGGTCATCATCTTTAACTTTTAAAAGTAGTACTTCATTGAACTCGCTTGATTCATAACTATGGGCCCATTCTTTTAAGCTATCTAAACTATGTTCATCAAAACTTAATTGTTTTAAACATTCGTTCATTTCACTGAAAAGGATGCCTGATTGTAGACCTTTTACAACGGCCTCTTTTGAAAATTCATAAGTAGTCATGTTTTCGTCGTTCTTTCTTTCGGCTAGACACTCTATTCTGAATCTGGTTTCAGGATCTGTGGAAGAAGGTAAAAGAATTTCAAAATTGGGTAAACTAAATGCTTTTTCAGAAGGCAAGACGCTCGTGGATGAATTTAGTCCTAATACCTTTTTTATTTCGGATCCAATTTTAACACTAGTTATTTTACCGCCATGCATTGAAAATTGAAGACAACCTA
>JABSQL010000468.1 GCA_013215865.1 Candidatus Margulisiibacteriota bacterium | reverse complement strand
GCGATATTAGATTCTGGCGCCGACTTGGTTTTAAAGCCGGCGTGTATTTACAATATTTCTGAAACTCTAACCTATAAAAAACCAGGGCAAAAGATCTTCACAAAAGATGCGACCTACCCGGCCCAGTTCGCCACGCTCAAGCTGGTTAACAAAGACATCACACGTATCATCTACGCTGGCGGAATACCCGACGTAATGATGGAGCATGTTGTTCTCGATGGCCGACGATATCACCTATCCATCCGGTCAAAACAAGAGACCGGCGGAAAAACGCAGCTGTCACTCGCTTTTTTTGGGGGAGCAGGTGGTGATAACCAAATCGTTCGTGAATGTATATTTATGAATGTTCGCAGCTGGTCAACGTTAAAGGTTCATGAGGGCGCTTCGAATGTGTTGATTGAAAATAACCTTATTTTCGGCGCAGGAGTTGATCTCCGAGGAAATGGCCGTAGCTTGAAAGAAAGTTGGCCGCGTTATTGGGGGGATGGAATTACTTTTGCAGCGCGAGACTCCATTGTCCGAAACAATTTCATAATGGAACCTACTGATGTTGGGATTGTCTTATTTGGATCACCCGGAACCATTGCAGAAAACAACGTAATTGCTTCGATTTCACGAGAATCGCTTGGGGGCATTAATTTAGTGGATCCGATCGGACACTATAAAATGAATGAAACCGAAACCGATTACTCAGGTGTTAAGATCCGTAATAATTATATCGATGCATTAGGTGCTCGCATCCATATCGGACTGCCGATGGGAGCACCCCAATGGGCGCCAAAAAATCATGGTCAATTTTTGGTTGGATGCGAAGTCACTGGAAATATCATCGCTGGAAATGCCGCAGGATATGGGTACGTAGCTCACACCATTAAAAACTGGAAGATCACCGGAAATCTCAGTACAGCCACCTATTCCGGTCTGGCTGAATTCGGAGATCACCCAGATCCACCAGATGATCCTTCCGCATTTATCTATGATTCAAACACTGTAATCGACTCGGAACTTCAATCTGATTTTGTCCCCGCTAAACTTCATATTGACCACCTACTTCGCACACAATTCGCTCCGGTTGATGAACATGGCTATCAAATGCATGACTACGGCAATGCCGAAGTCAAAGCGATTGTTGAAACCGCATATCTTGAAATGCTAGGTCGTGAAGTCGATCCCGGAGGACTAAAAGAAAATGTAGACAGACTCCTCTCGAAGGAGATGAATGCAGACGGGTTACGTCGTATCCTGATGGCCAGCACCGAGTTCAAAATACGTTACGGATATAGACCTCCGGAAGATCTTCATACATATCGTGTCCAGTTATGGTTTAACATTTACAATGCCATTATCCGCGAAGATGGAAAGTGGCTTCCCGCCCGAGAAATGTATACTAAAGCTCTTACAGCATTACATATGGATAATCGTGAGACTCTTCAAATTGATCGAGTAGATGAATCTACGTTAACTGTTGAAAGATTAAAATAAATTGTTTCAAATAAGTTTTATTACGATTGAAGATTCTTTTGCTTTTGTTTGTGCTGATGTT
>JABSQL010000467.1 GCA_013215865.1 Candidatus Margulisiibacteriota bacterium | reverse complement strand
TTATTTGTTACTTGAAGGGATATTTAAAGGTTTGGTTTTATCTCTCTTTTCTCCCTGTTTCCCCTGCTTTCAATCTCACTGTCACTTTCGTCCCTACTTATTTACCCTCAGCTTTACCCACTGTTTGTTCTATAGAGCCCAGAATTACTGGGCAGAAACGAAGAAAAATCATCAATAGATTTTAATGAAATGATAAAGCTAACAGTCGTAAGCATAGCCAATTGTGAAATGCGAATTGAAGAAGAAATGAGAGAATTCAAATAGATACTTCCAATGGGGGCTTTTACGTGGTGTTGATTTTATGAGAGAATAGGCCAATGACAACTATTGGTGGGTCATCGCCCAATGAACGTAAATCTATAGATAAACCAGTGAAATCAGATGCTCAGCGTAACTTGAAACCGGCTGCAACAGAAGAAGCGATAACGGCTGCAGATAGATTAAAAAGCATTAAGGACGACCCGGCAGTCAATGACAAAGAGAAAATAGATAAAGACAGTGAAATTCAACAAGAACTTAAAAGTGAAGACATACTTGAAGATGCGGCTAAAAAAATATCAAGATTGATTAACCCATCGGGATTGAAAGGGAAAATTGCAAAATTGTTATTGCCGTATTTTAACAAACCTTTAATGGAAATTTTGGATAAAATCACCACGTTTCAGACAGATCCTAGTGACAGGAATTTGTTTAAAGTAATTGCCAAAATTGATCAACTTCCAGGTCAAATCCATCAATCTAAAGTATTGGCATTCCTTGATGATACGTTTAACATACACGACATTCGTTCAATCTGCGAAAAAGCTTGGGAGGATACCTCAGGCGACAGGGGTCAAAAAAGGTATTTTACGGACCCTCATACCATATTTGGTACTGAGGAAGAAAAGCGCACAGATAGCCAGGCAGCAGAATTGGCAAAATTAGGATATGTTGACCCATCTACAGATGTAGACAAATTGGACACAGATAATTACAAATCGGCTTTAGATAGATTTAAAGGTAATTTACTCGCGGTGAGAGAATCCAAAACATTAACCCCGAAACAAAAACAACACTACTGGGCGTATGGGTCTTATGTTTTTTCTGAATTACAGCCCTTTTTAAGTGATGATGATAAAAAAAATCATGTTCCTTATATCATGGCTATGCTCCTTGTTTTAGATGGAAAAACGCCAAATTTCGAAGACCATAAAAATATCTTGGAATTATCTTCTGACAAAGAGAATAAGTACAAATATTTAGTCAGAAAATGTGAAATGCTTCTCCAAGACTCTGATTCCATTGATATTAGTGCAGAAATATACAGCGAAGTCATCCGTCCAGGATTTAGTCCTGAAGATTTCGTTGATAAATTTACTGAAGAAGAGGCTTTGAGAGAAACTCTTGGAAATTTTCTAGAAGAACAGCCTCTATTCAAGGATATAGTAACGTCTAAATTAAAAGAATGCTTTCCGGAAGATTTCAAAGATGACGTACCCCCAACTGAAGTTTATTTCTCTATTATAGAACAAAAAAATACAGATGGGATTTCTTTTGAAGATCTGGTCTCTATGGAAGAGAGGCTCGATAAAGTTGGGATGTTTTTATCAACAATTGAACAAATATCAACAGTATACATAGGTGCCGAAAAAGAACTTCAGTCTTTATGTCGCCTGAAACGAAGAATAGATACGTATTATGAAGCGAAAAATGATAAATTGGCCTTGGAAGAAGCATTAATAGCAAGTGAAAAAAATTCAATAAAAGAGAAGGTTCCTATGAATACGAAAAAGCTCGCGACATTGTCACAACAAGCAAAAGATATCAAAGAAAAGTTAAAGCTTTATAGCTTGGTGGGCGGCTCTGTTTTAAATTGTTTTTCGTATCTCACTACAAGATTAATCTTAGGCGTTATGAATGAAAAACATTCCAATGCCGATGAGAAAAAGTCAGATGATGCTCCAGAATCGTATATTGATAAATACATTGCGGATATAAAAAAATTAGAACCCGATAACCCTGCCCTTGATATTTTTTGTGGGTTTATGAAAAAAGCCATGATAGCAGAAAAGCTGATCTCAGAAAATTAACGACAGAGGGGTTATGCCTTCTCAATAATATAAATCTTAACGATCCTCCCAACACAACCCCGATACCATTATAATATATTTTAATCAATTTCGGCTACTGGTTACTTGCTTTTTGTATGGGAATGGTTAAAATAAACGTGGAACCTGATTGGCCGTCACTTTCGACACTGATATCACCACCATGGCTATGAATCACATACTTGCAAATAGAAAGGCCCAGGCCTGCACCGTCATAAGAACGTGTGTCATCTTGCTCAACCTGTCTAAACCGATCAAATATCATGTCTATATGCTCACTTGAAATGCCGATTCCTGTATCTGAAATTCTGATCTCATTCCATTGAACACCGTTGTCATCTTTAATGGTCTTCAATCGAATCACGACTTCACCTTCATGGGTGAATTTGAGGGCGTTTTGAAGAAGATTGGTTAATACTTGTTTCATCCATTTGGCATCACCGTATGCATTTCCTTTGCTTTTACTGATGTCGCTATACAACCGAAGACCTTGTTCAACGGCAGCATTTTCATGCTCAGAAATGACTTTTTCAATGACATCTCTGAGATTAAATGATGTCATATTGTAAGAGAACTCTCCGGATTCCATGCGGGTATAGTCTAGAATATTCGTGATCATCCCTTTCAACTGGATCCCACAGTTTTCCACCATTCCCAGATGTTTTTTCACTTTAGGATTGATGGGCCCGTCTATGCCCTCAGAAATATTTTTAACCAGACCCAAAATCCCATTTAAAGGGGTTCGAAGTTCATGGCTGATATTGGATAAAAATTGTGATTTAAGGCGATTGGCTGACTCTGCTTTTTGTCTTGATGTATGCAATTCTGCCTCTGTTTGTTTCCTCATTTTTGCTTCTTCTTGCAATAACACATTCCCTTCCTTAAGCTGACTATACAACCGAGAGTTTTCTAAAGATATGGCCGCTTGAGAAGCAATAAGTTTTAAAATCGTTTCTCTTTTTTCTGTGAATGCAGATTCCACAGCATTATTTTCTAAATAGAGCACACCGATGGTATTGTTTTTCTTGATAATAGGTACAACCATAATGGATTTGGGACATTGCTTTTGGATGTAAGTATCTTTATTGAAGCGGTTATCTTTGATCCCGTTATGAATGACAACCACTTCCGAAGAGCGAATGGCATAATGAATAACAGAAGTAGGGAACGCTTCATCCTTCAATGGAGAATTAACAATCTCTGCTTTGGGTGTATCAACACTGCCCTGTGCAGATACGGTGAGGTCCCCTACCTCTGGTTTGGTGATCAATGCGCCTCTTTGTGCGCCTGCTGTTTCAATGATGGTGTGGATTAGTTTTTCAAGTAATGCATTTAAATCCACTTCCTGAGAAAAGGCTTGAACCGTTTTCATCACAGATATCATGTCCAGCGTTGATGGAACAGATATTTGGTCCATACCTTCTTTTCTTAAGTCTTTAGTAACCGGTTTTTGTCCTTTCATTTTGGCCCAAAGGTCCATGTAACGGGCTTCCATTTGGCGTAGTTTTCCTGTTGCACCCCATTGTTTATAGGCTTTTATAGATTTTTCGAGATATCGAATGGCATCACTTTCTTTTCCTCTATCTATGGCATGTCTGAGGGCACACTCATATGCAATTCCTGCATTTTGGAGATACTCATTTTTGAGTGCAGAGTCCGCTGCTTTGTCATACAGCCTTTCTGATTCATTGTATTGATTAAAGGCATTTGCCATTTCTGCTTCAACAAGGAGGTATTTGTGTTCAAAATTTTCGGGGCATATTTTTGACCATTCTTTTAAAGAGGTACGGCATCGATTCATCAACTTGAGATATACAAACCGCTTCTTAATAGAGGCTGTTTTAAAAAGCACCGAGATAGAAAGTACGGTGTAATACATAAACTCTGCTTGAAGAATCTGACCCTTAGTTTCATCTAATGTTTCCATGATGTGATTAACGATTTTGGCTGTTTGATCATAGTTATACATCAAATAACTCAGTTGGAGTTTGATGAGGGAATACCAAATAAGGGTATCCTTATCCTGGGTGCCATTTAGAGATTCGATATATTCTCCTTCATGAAATGATCCATGGCTCATATTGGTCGTACTATGGGTCAGTCCCTGTAGGGCCATCATAAAGTGCTCTGTGAGGGTGTGGGTGTGTATGGTCCGTTGGTGTTGGGATTGTTTGGTAATAGCGGCACATGTTTTGGTTTCTTCAAGTACATTCTTTATGGAATTTCCTTGTATAACCATTTGTTGGATCATGCCTTTTAGAGCGAGATTGCTATATAAAGAATCGCCAGCGTTAACGCCATCCTGGTAAGCTTGTCTTAATATTCGGGTGCTTCTTTGAAGGTGTTTTAGCCAAGGGCTAATAAAGATACCAAGGTCTACTTTTAATTTGCAATTGAGTTGTTTATTATCATATTTACTGTTCAGTTTTAAAGCCAATAATCCCAGTTGATATCCCCGTTTATACTGGTTATAGTCGCGACATAAAATAACGCCTAATCCCATGTATGCATATGAAGATGAGGGTGTATTTCCATGTTTGAGATAAAGGTTAATCAACTTCATAACCACCCATTGGTATAGATCCGGAGATGTTTGTTGTAGCGGGGGTAACAGGGCGGTATATAAACTGGATATTACCTGAAGCCTGGGTTTGGACATTTCTTTTTGAAACTGTAGATTCATGATTTTTTTGCCCAATAATCTAGATAAAATCAAGGTAGTTTGAATAGATTTGGCAAAATGGTTGGGAATAATAGGGAAATCAACGCCCATTTTTTCCAAGCCTGCTCGGCCCAGTTCATTGGCTTCTTGATAATGGCCTTTATATGTTAACAAAATAATTTTGAGAGTGTAGGCCTTAATCTGTTCTGTGGGATCTTGACAAAAGGCCATTATTTTTTGAAAATAAGTATCGGATTCTAGGTAATGACCGGTGAGAAATTCTGCCTCGAACCGTTCCATTAAGAGCGCAAACCCAAGGTTGTAATAATCTTGCCATAATTCTTTTGGAATCATGGACATACCGATAGAAATGTAATTTAAATATTGATCATATCCGAGTATAGATTTCGCTTTTCTTCCTGCTTTAAGGTTATATTTAGCAAGTTCAATTTGTTGTAAGTCTGTTGCAATATAGTCACGGCCTTCATTCAGATGGTTTACAATAGTTAATATCGATTCTTCTCTTTCCTCTTTAGAAAGTTGTTTGATCATTAACCGTCCAATTTTTAAATGAGTGAGTCGTTTTTTAGGGGTGAGCATTAATGATATAGCGGCGTGATACACACGGTCATGACTAAATCGAAAGGACATGTTATCCCATACCGGAGCGTCATCTTCTTCTGAGTCTAGGGGGATGACATATCCTTTTTTAATGAGTTCTGGCAGACCGATTTTAATATCACGTTGTGTTTTTTCATATAATGCGGTGAGGATGCGATAGGAAAACTGAATACCAATACAAGACATTGTTTTTAGAACGTTTTGTGCTTGAGGAGACAAGGATTGAATTTGGCGTGTAATAAATTCAACAACATTATCCTGTACACCGAGCTCTGAAATATGTTCTAAATCCCACTCCCAATGGCCTCTAGAGCCGTTAAATGAAACCAACCCTTTTTCATAAAGAGTATAGAAAAATTGATGGACAAAATAAGGGTTGCCGCCCGTTTTGTCCATAATAGCCGTTGAGAGGGGTTTGATGTCGGGTTCTTTCAGAAGCAATGTTTCAGATACAAGCTGCTCTATGTCTGTTGTTAAGAGGGGTTCCAACTTTATATGAGACACTTTTTTATGGTTCGCTGAGATGTGGTCTAATGTGCGGTGAAGGGGGTGTTCTTTGTCTACTTCTGATTTTCGGTATGTCAAAATCAATAGCAGATGTTTATTGCTAGGGTCCAACATAAGGTGTGATAGAAGTTTAATGGCATCTTCGCTTGCCCATTGTATATCATCTAAGAAGATGACCAATGGATTGGTGGGTCTGCAGAACACGCGAATAAATTTCATTAATATGCGATTAAACCGATATTGGGATTCTGTAGGACCCAGCGGTTGAAGGGGTGGTTGGTTCCCAATAATATATTCTAATTCTGGAATGACATTGGTTAGTACTTGTCCATTATTCCCCAAGACTTTTCGAAGTGTTTTTCGCCAAGTGACTATACGGTTGTCATTTAATGTAAGCAGTTGATGAACCAATTCTTTAAGGGATTGTATGAGGGGTTCGTGCGGAATATGTTGACCATGCTCTTCAAATTTGCCTGACACAAAGAACCCATGATTTTCAAGGACAGGTTTGTATAGTTCTTTGACGAGACTTGTTTTGCCTACACCGGAGTTACCGCGAATGACCAAGACTTCGGAGTTTCCTTTACAGACATTATCAAAAACAGTGGTAAGGGCATTAACCTCAGAATCTCTACCGTACAATTTTTGTGGGATTCTAAATGTTGAAGAGACATCTTTTTGTCCCAGTTTAAAGGGTTTAAAGGTTTTGTTCTTTTTAAATTTCTTTTCACATTCTTTAAGATCAAACACAAGGCCTTGTGCACTTTGGTACCGATCCTCAGGCATTTTGTTTAAACAGTGCATGACAAGGGCGGATAGTCCTTCTGGAATGGCACTGTCTATGGTGTGAGGTGGGGCCGCCAATTTAGCCACATGTCCATGAATAATGACCAGGGGATCGGAGCTGTAGAAGGGCACTTTTCTGGTAAGGAGTTCGTAAAGAACAATTCCAAAAGAGTAGAAATCGGTGCGGTAGTCAATTCGATGGTTGGTTCTGCCGCTTTGTTCCGGTGAGATATAGGCGATATTGCCTTCCAAGCGATGCAATTCACTTTGAGTTTCAACATCCAAAGGAGAGGAATGGCTCAAGTTCATGAGGCGTAGTGTTTTTGTTTTGGGGTCGATTAATATATTTTCGGGCAAGATTTCCTTATGTGCTACATTGCTTTGATGGAGGCCGAATATGGCATTGGCAAGCTGGATAGCTACTGAAATGGTTTGAGGTAAGGTAAGGGATTTATCTTTAATGAGTTGTCGTAAGGAGACCCCTGAGAAATCGTCATAAATGATGGCTCGGGCATTATTTTGATCCACAAAGTTGAGGGGTTTTAATAATCCTTCTACATCTAATTTTTGAGAAACATCAAAGTCGTATTGAAGTTTATTGGCTTCTTTGGTACCAGAGGGTGACTCTAGAAATTTTATAATAACTTTTTTCTGACCGTCTTCTTGAAGGCCATGAAATAGTTTTTCATGTTCTGTATCGGATATTGAGTTTTGAAATTCATATCCCAGCAATTCAGCCATAACCACCCATCCCCGTGTTTATTTAGGCTATATAAATTCAAGTGGAATTATTGTACCCCCACAAGTTTACAGCCCCCACAATATACTTATACCCTTTTCAGCACATAAATAAACCTGTCTTAAGCTTCATGTTGTTGTTTACGAAATTATACTGTACTCTTGCATTAAAATTTAGTGTATTTGGTATTATAAAGTAACGCGCAAACGTATTATTTTACTAAATTCCATAAGGAGATAGATATGGCAGCAAATGTACAAAGAGTTAATGGTCAAGGACCAAAGCCTCCTCAACGTGTTAGACCCAGAAGTGGTGGTGATAAAAGATTTGTAGCAGGTGAAGATAGAGCTGGGGGACCTACAATTCCTGTCAACGAATTAAAGTAATAATTTCCAATAGCCACCTTTGAATAT
>JABSQL010000466.1 GCA_013215865.1 Candidatus Margulisiibacteriota bacterium | reverse complement strand
TTATTTGTTACTTGAAGGGATATTTAAAGGTTTGGTTTTATCTCTCTTTTCTCCCTGTTTCCCCTGCTTTCAATCTCACTGTCACTTTCGTCCCTACTTATTTACCCTCAGCTTTACCCACTGTTTGTTCTATAGAGCCGAAATTGCCTTTGATCATTTTCTCAAATTAGACTTTAAATTTATAGAAAAGCTTAATGAAGTAGCTCCTTCTATAAAACTATATGGAGGCCATCATTCTATGGCGATTAGTATTCCATTAATAGGCTACTTTTTCGGGCTCACAATCAACTATGAAAATAATAGAACAAAGCTACTCTTTCTATTTCATAAAAATGAATATAATGTAATATTCACTCACGGTTATGGTTTTTGTCTTGATAGAAATAATGACGTTGGCTTTACTATCGGATATTTTAAAGTTGGAGGACTTCAAGGCCGTGGATTTAGGCTTACACAAAACATAGACAATACCCCTTGCTATGAATCAGGCGAATTTACTGATAATGCTTTGAAACGATCCCAAACATACAAACTTACTCTTCCATGTTCTAGACTTGGGATACATTCCAATAATGAAAAACATTCCATATTTGATTTACATTCCCTCATTTTCCAACCTACACATGAAATCAATCAGGATGATAAAACAAAAGAAATCATAGAATATTATATTCAGAAAGAGGAAATTGAGGCAAGTCATGAAACAACATTTCATGAAAGATATGAGGATACATTAGAATTAGTTACACCTCCTGTTTATAAAAAAACGCTACATATAGTCGTTAAACCAAAGGATCATAAATAGTAGTAACTTCGATTGGTCATTTCCACTTTCAATACGTTTAATCCTATTTTTAGGGACGGTATTTGGCCCATCCTTACCACTCCCGGCTGTGATCATTCCTGCAGATTCCTGGATGGTCACTTTCATTTTACCCAATGAACCCATATTTGATGTCGATACTATTAAAGAGTTAACCCGTACCGTTCTTGCGGCAATTGTATGGATTCCGTATCTCCTTATATCGAAACGGGCCAAACATACATTTGTTGAGAAACAGCCTGATTGAGGCTATATCTATAGCTGCTTAAGGATATCTACTTTCGTACCCATTGGGACCGGGATATTATCTCCATGTTCAGAGACATATTTTTAAAACTTAATCCCAGCACGTTTTAAACCTTCCTGAATAAACAGAACAATCTGCCCATTAACAGACCTTTGCTGCACATTTGCATAAGCCGTTAATTTATCCTTAAGGCTTTTTGATACCCTTAAAGGTATGGCCGCGTCTTTTTTCTCTTTACTAGTCATTTAATTTGAAATATTAAGCCTCTGGAAAACCAGCCTCTATTTTTGCATCTTTTCTTTATCTTTCTCACTCTTTTCATATTTCTTAACAGCCTCTCTTATCCCTTCCTCTAGTACATCATTGAAAGTTCTATCCGTTTTAGCTGCAAGTATTTTTGCTTCACGGACCAAGTCCGGATCAAGTCTAGTGGTAATGTTTTTTCGTTTTCCCATTAGGCTCTCAATTCAAACATATATTTACTCTATAGACAATATAGTTAATTTAACTATATAATTTACTTACATATATTTTCTACCTAGAGGCTGTGGTTAGGAGGAGCAATTAGTATTGATTTATTAGAAACGGAGGGCACCAAAAAGGAGATTATGAAAATGGACATCAATACAAATAGCAAAATCATCGTGATAGACGACCATAACCTTACACGTGAGGCCCTAAAGGCATTTCTTGTGGATTACGATGCCATATTTTGTAAACATGGCAAAGAAGGGCTTCATATTTTTCTAAAGTACTTGAAAAAGAATGAGCTATATAGGCTCCCTATTTGCTTTGTTTCTCAAACCTTTTGATAAGAAAACCCAGGAAAGAATGCTGAAATTCTTAAAGACTCATTTAGATGATGTTGGGAGAACGAGATAGAAGGTACATATTTCTATCTTCCTTTTTCTATATATCTCCCTGTTATGTATTTATGAATAATGCTTGTGAGTAATGTTTGATAGGGCATTCCTTCTTCCATGGCTTTCAATTGCACACCTTCAAGGTCTTGAAATGATATTCTAATATTGACACGTTTATCTTTTTTCATGGTATTTTTGGCATAAACGGAATGTTTTTTGAGCTCAGACTTAAGATTTTGTACAGATTCCCATTCACCGTTATTAAAGGAATCTAAAATTTCTTTTTCGTATTCATTTTTTTTGTCTTTTTTCATATCTCACCTCTCAAATAGGCTTTTGTTGCCTTTCGACTTGGTACAATAGTCTTTAAAAAACAGGCCCCCTCTCCTTCATCTACAAACGGAACCAAGGGTGACTATTTTCATTCCACCAACAGTTTTTACTAATTTTCGTTTACTATTACGAGAGTTTGTATCTGGACGTTCAGGGTAAAAATATGGTGAACTCATTTTAACGTTCCTTAATTTTCTTTTTTCGTATTTAAGCCTGCTTTCTAATAATGTTAACACCATGTAATTGGGCTTTGTCATTTGTTGGATCTTTGAAAATTTGCTTTTATTGGGAGAAACTGAAACTGAGTATAATTCAATTTTCTTCAAAGCTTTATCAACTCTTAGAGAAGAATTATTTAGATATTCTCCATATCTTTTTGAAGTATCTCTGTACATTGTTTTCGGTGAGTGGACACTTTTTTTTATATTATCCCTATTGAACTCAATTTTATATAACTTCCAACATGTATCCTGTAATTCTTCAAAAAAACTTTTTAATTTATCCATCAATTCCTTTATGATTCTTTCATCTTCATTTTCATTTTCACTATCATTTCCTGTTTCAAATCCATCCTCAACCTCTCCAAAAAGAGATTCCCATGCAAACTGATTTATTTTTTCATCTGGACGTAATGGCATGGCGTCTTGAACAGGTGGTGTTTCTTTTCTTGGAAAATTTGAACACAGGCGATAGAAATCTGCTAACTTACCTTTATTGATCAACATCATAATGTATTCATATACTCCGTCTTTATTTTTAGCTTTAATAAATTCGGATAAAAATTTTATACCTTCTTTTCCTAGCAGATTAATCTGTTCGATTGTAAACTCCTCATCAAAAATATCCTTGATTAGACGACGTACAGCTTCTTTTCTTGTAATTACTTCAGCTTTTTCAGCCTCTGGAAATTCAACCTTATCAAGAGTGCATTTTAGGGGTGTTTTACTATCAGAAATATCATCAATCTTGTTTGATAGATATTTCTTTTCATCTACAGTTGGTTCTTTGTCTAAAATTTTCATCAGAAAAGATTCGTTACGTGTTCTTTTTTCTTTAATTATATCAATTAGTCTCTTATTACTGGAAAAAGATACACGCATATTCTTTTCTCTACATTTCAGGCGTTTTTTTTCAATGTGTCTCCCTAAAGCTCTTGGTTGTCTCATTACAAATCTGCCGGCTGATTTTATTGCTGAAATAGCCATAATATTTCTCCTTAATTTTATGTTTTTCTTGATTAACCCACAGAAAGAGAAGACAAAAAGAGTGTCTAGCATGTATTTTAGACATGCATGCACTCCCAGCAAAAAACGCTGGCTAACGGTTAAAAATAGGATTTTATAAAACTGTTCCCTTCCAAACTGTCAATTAATATCAAGAATAGAGAGTGTATCACATTATTTTATGTTTTTACATGATTTGACTCGGGGTGTATTTGTAACCTAAAAACAGACACAGGAGATATCATGCCGAAGGAATATTGGCCTTTAAACGTCCAAGCGTTCTCATTTTATGAAGATTGTTCCAATGTGATCCTGAAGCTGTAGCACAAGCTACCGCGAACGGTGAGCAGTGGGACAAGATTCAAAAATGAGAATGCTTGGGTGGTGATCCGGGTGGGATTCGAACCCACGGCCACTGGATTAAAAGTCAAGTGCTCTACCAACTGAGCTACCGGATCGTAAAAAAAAATTTAAGCGGTACTAATCTATCTCAAAACCAATAATAAAACAAGATTTGATCCCATAACATGGTGCAGAAATTTGCAAAACCACCTGTTAGCTAGTACACTTTGATATATTCGAATATAATTTTAATATCATGAAACAACCGCTATTACACATCATTCTAACTGTTTTATTAACAGCATCTTTATCCTCTGCTCTTGTAAGCAAAGAGTCAGAGAAAGTGATGATGGATGCGGATCTTTTTGAGTTAGATGGCAAGATAAATAGTATATCAGCTTCAGGAAATGTCGTGGTTTCAGACATGGATATAGTGATTACAGGCAAAAAAGCCACCTATACTCAAAACAATAGTGTTATCACCTTAAGGGGAAATGTTATTTTATCAAAGGACAAGCTCCATCTCACCTGTGAAGAGGCAAGGGCTTTTGAGATTGAAGAGCGGGTAGAAGCCATTGGTAAAGTCCAGTTTAATTATGGAGATATACAGGGAAAATCTAATAAGGCGGTTTATTTTGAGAAAGAAAAGCTCATTGAGCTATCAGGTTCCCCCGTGGTTACACGAGGATCAGATACATTAAGAGGGGAATTAATTGCGGTATATTTGGATGGAGGAAAAATTGTCACTTCTGGCAAGACAAAGGTTATCTTCTCAGTCGAAAATTTAGAGTAAGGTAGGTAAAATTATCACACATGGAAGAAACGTTACCCCAATATGAGACACTAAAAACCCAAGAGCAAGATGTATATGACCTCATTATTTTGGGGGCAGGTCCTGCAGGCCTTTCTGCTGGCATATGTGCGGGCAGAGCCAAACTTAAAACCCTTATTTGTGATAAAGCACTTCCAGGCGGCGAAGCATCAACTTCCTACAAAATAGATAATTTATTAGGTTATCCGGGTGGGATTCTTGGTGAAGATTTAGCCAAGAGAATGGAAGATCATATGTACACGTTTAAAGATGTGGAATACACATGTGAACTGATTGAAAAATTTGAGAATGCAACGTCGCCCATAAAAAAAGTGGTTACTCAACTGGGCCATACATTCAAAGCAAAATCTATTATTATTGCGCTGGGCCTTAAACCCAAAAAACTAGATAAACGGTTTGAATCTCAATTTTTGGGTAGAGGCATATCTTACTTTGCTCAGTGTGATGTAGAGGCGTACAAAGACCAGGACGTTGCTGTTATTGGCGGTGGAAACTGTGCCTGTTATGCAGCAGATTATTTGTCTCAATTTGTTAATAAAGTATTTTTGATCCACCGTTCAAATCAATTAAAAGCCGTAAAAAACCTAAAAGAAAAGATATTAAACAATCCCAAAATAGACCTCATTTGGGACTCTGAAGTAACGGATGTATTTGGTCTTGAAAAAGTTGAAAAACTAAAAATAACACATAATATAACCAATCAACATACTTGGATTGATGTGAAAGGTATCTTTGTTTATAAAGCCCGTATCCCCAGCAAAGCCATTCAACAGTTTGGTGTAGACTTAGATGAGAAGGGGTATATTATTACAGATGAGTATATGCGTACCAATATTCCGTGCATATTTGCAGCTGGAGACATTCGATCAAAACAAATCCGTCAAATCGCGACAGCCATTTCTGACGGAATGATTGCAGCTATTAATGCAGAACGCGAAATCACGAGATAAGATTTACATAAATGCACCCTAAAATAGCCGTTATCCAGTTTCCGGGGAGTAACTGTGAATATGAAACATTACGGGCCATCCAAGCAACGGGCACCCCATCAGAATTAATCAGGTGGAACTGCAAAGAAGACTTCTTTCATTCTTTTGATGGGTATATTCTACCGGGTGGATTTTCTTATCAAGACCGGATACGCGCAGGTGTTATTTCAGCCAAACTCCCCATCATGTCTTTTTTAGAAGTGGCTGATAAACGTGACAAGCCTATCTTAGGTATTTGTAATGGATGTCAGATTCTGGCTGAAACAGGCCTGGTCCCAAACCTTGGGGGAGAGTCTTTCATTGAAATTGCGCTTGCACCGAATGAAATTAATAGTGCCCAATTGGGATTTATCTGTGACTGGAAAACGGTTACAATTTCGAACCCAACCCAAAATAAGTTGACCAAGCTCTTTCAAGAGAACGGGCCACTGTCTATTCCTATAAATCATGGTGAGGGGCGATTTGTTATAAAAGAT
The DNA here is from genome assembly GCA_013215865.1 of Candidatus Margulisiibacteriota bacterium. Lineage (GTDB taxonomy): Bacteria > Margulisbacteria > Marinamargulisbacteria > DT-59 > DT-59 > DT-59. The sequence goes on along the minus strand of JABSQL010000466.1, from coordinate 4,993 downwards.
ACACTTTTAAATAAACTAGATTCTATTACTCTAATAACATATTCAACACCCGATGGCGCATCTGTAGACACTTATCCCACAAATCCGAATGGCAGCACATTAAATCTTGCTGGCATTGGGAATAAAAAGGGGAATATTCTTGCGATGATGCCCCACCCGGAACGTGCCTGTTTCTCAAAACAGATTCCGCGTTATGTGAGAGGTGTGAAATCAAAAACACCCTCTGAATCAACACCCTTTGGTCCTTGGTTTCCATTATTTAGCGCCATGAAACAGGCCGTCATTGCACAGAAAGTGGTTCACTCATGACACACATCATTCTACTGTATACAGCCCTAAAACAGGTTGATTTATTCTGTTTATCTGCAAAAGAAGCCATTCTCCATCAGATGAAACTATCTTCTCTACATAACCTTCATCGCTTTAAGCGTTACAGTATAACCATTGAATCTGAATCCAAGACATCTGCAAAAGAAAAGCTACAAAAAATATTGGATACTTCTTTTTATTTCATGAACCCTAACAAAGAGCTTTATTTCAAAGATGCAATCCAAGATGCAGCGACGACTTTTTATCACGTATTAGTGGATATATCTCAGACCATTCCGTCTACTCATCGGTCTTTGGTCGCCACTTTAAACGCAACATTCAATGTGGAGATATTAGACATTGCTATCTCTACGGTTTGGAAGCTTGATTTTAAGAAGAGACCTGAGAACATTGAATCATTTAAGAAGCAACTTATGGAGGAAGTCATTGTCTCCACTTCCAGAACAAAGGGAATTTTAGCAAATCCTTTATATGAAACAGCAACGTTTCTAGAGAGTCAATAAAGGTGCAGATATCTCATCCTAAGCTCAGTATTGTCATTGTGAATTATAACGGTGCAAAATTCATCCAGAGGTGTTTGGATTCTATTTTGAACAGCACTCAGACCCCTCATGAGATTATTGTTATTGATAACCAGTCACAAGACAACTCTATTGCTATATTGAAGACATACGAAACCAGAATTACCCTGATTCTGAACCCCCAAAATGTGGGGTTTGCCAAAGCCAACAATCAAGGGTTTAAAGTGTCAAAAGGAGACTGTATTTTGTTACTCAATAATGACACCATTGTGACATCTGGGGCCCTTGATCAAATGGTTTCTTATTTGGATAATCATCCCAATGTGGGCGGTCTTGGTCCCAGGCTACTCAATCCGGATGGGAGTGTGCAAAGCCAAGGCAGCATATTGAATCAGTGGATTTTTAAGTCCAAATCCCCTCGTTCAGTATCATTTTTATGTTTTGCTGCTTTTTTAACGAGATCTAAAATTTTACAGCAGATGGGTGGTCTTGATGAAAACTTCTTCTTCTATAATGAAGATATTGATTTATGTAAGCGATTCAAAAAACAAGGTCTTGATATCATCTATTTTCCGGAATCAGAAATTATCCACTTTGGTGGGTTATCAACCCAAAGCCTCAAGCCAACCGCTATCATAGAGGGCTATCGTGGTGGTTTATATCTATGTCAAAAACATTATCCAGGTTATGTGTACCATATGTATCGGATATTGATTGTTTGTGTCTCCTTTTGCCTAATGGCTTGGCATAGCACGCTCTCTTTAGCAAAAAAAGAGCATGTCCAATACAAGAACGCATTTGGACACATATTGAGACTTGCTTTAAAAAATGATATTGTTCCGAGTATATCTTCTCTATAAAGGAATCAAATGAATAACCATAAAACCGTGTTTTCTCGTTTGAAAATTATACTTATTTGTTTGATATTGACCTTTCTTATATCACCCGTTCATGCCAAGCTATATGTGGTACCTGAACATTTAAAGGAAGAGCGTTTTCAATTGTTAAAGGCCCTTAAAGCCAACCCTTCTGCGGATACCCATTTTAATTTGGCTATGAATTATGCGTATACAGGTCGTATTGAAGAAGGGTGGGAAATATTAAAAACAATAGAAACATATGATTCTGAATATGCGTCTAAAGTCATCCAAAAATATACAACTTTATCTGAACAAGAACCTCAAGAATGGAAACATCCTTTCAAGCTTGCATTTGGGCATTATTTTAATAAGACACCCCAAAAAGCCATGTCTTCTTTTGAAAAAGCATTAGAGTTGGACCCCAATAATATTTGGGTGATGGGATTCGTTGCCTATCTTCATGCGGAAAAAGAGAGTTACAAAACCGCTTTAAATATATGTAATCAGGCGCTTAAACTTGAAAGAAATGCAACGGGCATTCACTTCGTGATTGCTTTTTCCAGATACAAAAAAGGGGATGTCCTGGGCGCTCTTAATAGTTATTTTTCTTATTCACGTTTGAAATCTTTAGATGAACAAAGATTCAAAAAAGAAGATGACGCCTTCTACCAATCATTAGAAAAAGAGTCTACTTCTACGGAAAATGCATCTATTTCTATAGATAATAGGTCAATCACTACAGATAACACCTCTATTTCTACAGAAAATCAGACGTTTCCTACTCAAAACCAATCTAAATGACATGCGAATTCGAAAGTCCTATATTTCTATCCTGATTGTTATTGTAATCATCATCTTTTTATCTCTACAGAGCCCTCAAATTCAACAATTCATATCGAAACAACCTCGCCCAGATTTTGTTTTTGAAACGGTTACAATTACAGAATTAGATAGTGGCACTACAACATGGACCATCGATGCTACCCACGCCACTGTCGATAAAGGCACTCAACTGACGGAGTTAAAAAATGTAACGGGCAATTTCTACTTGGGCCCTGAACAAACTGTACAACTCAACTCTCCTATCGCGTATCTCAATATGGAGACTTCCGAATTGAAACTGCATAAAGCGCTTGCAACGTTTAATTTGGGAGATGACGTAGCCACCCTCAAAGCGTTATACCTCAATTGGTCTGCTCATCAAAAGATATTATCCGGAGAAGGCGCCATTACCCTTAAAAAAGGGTCCATTGAGCTCACAGGCAACACTTTAAGGGCCCACATCCCCTCCCAAAAGATTACCATGACAGGAAGCCCAACCGCTGTATTTCACATATACAGATGACATCATGAAACGAATCACTATTGAACAATTCATTTCGGCAAAAACGGCATATTCCCGAAGGGAGATTTTGGCACTCATCAAAAAAGGATCTGTATACCATAACGGCCATGTTGTTACGTCTATTTCCCTAAAAATAAATCCTGTTTCTGATACGATTAAAATTGGAAAAACAGCCATTTCTGGGCGCCTTACTTTCTATTACTACAAATTCCACAAACCACGAGATGTCATCACAACCTTTTCTGACCCAAATAACCGTAAAGATTTGTCCTCTTTCTTGGAAGGATATCATGAAAGCTTATTTCCAGTTGGACGGTTGGATAGAAATACCACAGGCCTTCTCATTTTGACCAATGATGGACACTTTGCTCATCAAATTAGCCACCCTAAATTCAAGCTCAATAAAACCTATAAAGTGACACTAGACAAACCCTTTACAAAACCCCATTTCCAACGGCTACAAACGGGCATTATGCTCCCAGATGGACCGATTGTATACACAGGGGCTACGATGATATCTGATTCTTCTCTAATGCTTACGCTCTCAGAAGGGCGAAACCGAATCATACGTAAAACCTTCGAATTGCTTGGATATGATGTCAAAAAACTCCATCGTGATTCTATCGGACCCCTTGAATTAGGAACACTGCCAAAAGGGACTTTAAAGCCGTTCAACAAATCTGAAATATCCACGTTTAAGAAGATCGGCATTGCCTTTTCATGATTGAAACCTGTACGAAAGGCTTTTAATGACATAAAATAGTCCGGTGCTGAGCCAGAAGGCCGGCTCTGTGGCGGCGTAGCTCAGTTGGTTAGAGCACACGGCTCATACCCGTGGCGTCACTGGTTCAAATCCAGTCGCCGCTACCAATAAATATGAATACGGAGGTTATATGAAAGTACCAATGAAATATATTTTGCTAGGTTGTGCATTTTTTGTGGCTATTTTCGGCTTTTCACTACTGACTTCTTACTATCCTGAAATTTTATGGTATGACTCTTTTGGTTATTTACCTATATGGTGGTTTGTATTAAAGGCGAAAACGGGGGTATTCCTTGGCTTTTTTACAGTTGCGTTTCTCTTCTTTTTATCAAACGTTCTTATTGCAAGAAGGTCCCGTAATACTACCGTTTCAGAGCCAATTCAGTTCCATCCCAAAATGCAGGTCTTGGAACAGCTCTTTTCTCGTTTGTCACAAGCCAAAGAACAAAGCTCTTTTCTTTCCCTTCCCTCCAAGATACACGGTATCGCATTATATTTTGCCATATTTATTGTCTCCATCTATTTTGGGCTCTCAGGAGGTGCTTTTTGGGAAGCATTCTATCAATATCTAAACCCCACCACCTTTGGCATTGCAGACCCAATTTTCAATCAAGATGTCTCATTTTACATGTTTACCCTGCCTTTCTTTAAACTCATTCAAGGATGGTTTTCCAAACTCATTCTAATTGGACTGGGACTCGTCATCTGGATATATTTGTCTCACAATTTATTGGTATTATTATTTGCCCAGAAAAAACCAACTCAAATCAAATCTCATATTTTTGTATTATTGTCATTATTATTTGTATCTATTTCGTTTGGTATTTGGATCAAATTATTTAGTATTTTATATTCTACCTCGGGGGTGGTTTTTGGTGCTGGTTATGCAGACCACCATGCCCAACTATTGGGGTATAAAATATTACTTGGCATGACGGTACTGCAATCGGCTGTCTTTCTCTTGTGGGGGTTTCGCTCCGGTTTTAGAATACCTGTATATAGCTTTGGCCTCATGATATTGGTTAGTATCGTATTTGGAAATATTTATCCAGGGATTATCCAGAGCTATGTGGTCGCACCCAATGAACTCGTAAAAGAAACCCCCTACATTGAGAAAAGCATTGAATTCACCCATTTAGCCTACAATTTAGACAAAATCGAGGAAAAAAACTTT
>JABSQL010000465.1 GCA_013215865.1 Candidatus Margulisiibacteriota bacterium | reverse complement strand
CATAACAGAAGCAATATCCAAATGCGCCCAGGGTACATCATTGACAAATTGTTCAAGAAATTTACCAGCAGAACAGGTACCCGCCAAACGGTTTTCAACACAATGTTTAATATCTGCAACATCTGACTTAAGATATTCTAAGAACTCTTCATATAAGGGTAACTGCCATAGCCGTTCACCTGTATCATGTTGTCTTTTAAGAAATCCATCCACAAGCTTTTGTTTATTCCCCATCAAACCAATGGCTACATCACCTAAAGCAACAGAACAGGCACCTGTCAAAGTCGCAATATCGAAGATTTCAGAAGGGTTTAAAGTAACAGCGAAGCATAATGCGTCTGCAAGTATCATCCGGCCTTCTGCATCCGTATTGATAATTTCAATCGTTTTTCCATTCATGGCGGTCACGACATCACCTGGCTTTTGGGCCATTCCCGAAGGCATATTTTCTACCAGGGGCATAATAGCGGTAATATTCTTTTTGGGCTTTAGTTTTGATACAGTAAGCATGGTTCCTAGAACAGCTGCTGCGCCGCTCATATCTGCCTTCATTTCACCCATTTTGGCACTGGGTTTGATAGAAATCCCACCGGTATCAAACGTCACGCCTTTTCCAACAAGGATCGTTGGTTTTTCAGCACCTGCGCCTTTATAGGTGAGGATGAGCATATATGGAAGCTCAGCAGATCCTTTTGCAACTCCCAAAAATGCTTCCATACCCAAAGAAGCTGCTTTTTTCTTATCTATAAGAGATAACTTAATGTGCGAATCGCTTTTAAAGAGTGATTTTGCTTCCTGTACAAAATGAGTAGGGGTGAGTTTATTTGAAGGCGTATTTGCTAATGATCGGGCCAAATTGATGGAATCTCCAATAACACCCCCTCTTTCTAACCCTTTTTTTATAATAGCTGCTTTTTTCTTATTTTTTTCTATAATTACTAGTTTCTTAATCTGATTCAATTTAACGGATTTGTCTTCTGTTTTATAGGTGGTGAATGTATAACTACCCATTTTAGTCCCTTCGGCGATAGATTGAGCAATGAGTGAGGGGTTATCTTGTGGGACCTGTTCATTCAATATCCAATGCAGCGTTGATGCATGAACTTTCCCTGCTTTTTTAGCTGCATGACCGGCCGCATTTCGAAGAGTATCAGAGTGGAATGACTTCTTATCTCCCAATCCAATGATGAGTAAATGCTCAGATTTCAATGCGCCATGCCCGTGGATGAGTGTGAGTTCATTTTCTTCGCCAGTGAGCTGATGGTTCTTTATTAATTTACTAATAACACCATTTAATGCCTTGTCTATTTCAGACATTACGCCAGAGAGTTTCTTTGTTTTTTTAAAAATGCATGTAATGAGTAAATCACTTTTAACATTAATAGGATCTGTACTTTCTGTTATAATTTTCATGGTTTCCTCCTTGGGTTTAATAATAAGATTATGTAACATAATCAGGAAAAAAATGTTGAATTTCACTCTCTGCACTTTTTTCGCTGTCGGAAGCATGGATCACATTTTCACCTGTATTTTTTCCAAATTCTTTTCGAATGGTCCCCTCTTCTGCTTCAGCTGGATTGGTTGCTCCTACAAGTACCCGTGCTTCTTCGACTGCATTTTCTTTTTCCATTATAGCAGCAATGATAGGCCCTCTGGTGATAAAGGAAAGTAAATCCGGATAAAAGGGTTTATCAACATGTTCGTTATAGTGAATATCAGCCATTTCTTTGGTTAAAGTGAGCTCCTTGATATGAAGGATTTTAAAATTATTATCTGTAAATTTCTGTAAAATTGTTTCCGACAATCCTCTTTCCACGCCATCAGGCTTTATAAAAATAAACGTTTGTTCTACCATTTGTTGTCTCCTTTAATGCGTTTTAACTGTTTCTTTATCTGCTTAAAAGCTGTTCCACCTAAAACATCTTTTTGAGAAACAGCATTTTCAATAGATAAAATCTCAAATACATTACTTTTAATTTCTGGGCAGAATAACTGCATATCATCAAGAGATAAGTTCTGTAATGGAATATCCGTTTCAATTGCCTTTAAAACCAGTTTTCCTGTTATTTCATGGGCTTCTCTAAAGGGAATGCCATTTTTGACCAAATAATCAGCAAGCTCAGTAGACACCATATACCCTTTTTGAACCGCAGCGTTAATATTATCCATGTTTAGTGTAATCGTTTTAAGCATTTTGGCCATACAATCTAGAGAAGGGTTTATTGTATCAACAGTATCAAATAAATAATACTTATCCTCTTGAAGGTCTCTGTTATACGTAAGGGGGAGCGATTTCAAGTTATGTAACAGGCTTGTTAAGTGCCCCACAACACGACTTGATTTTCCACGGATCAGTTCTGCAATATCTGGGTTCTTCTTTTGTGGCATAATTGAACTACCCGTAGTAAATGTATCTCCAATTTCGATGAAACCGATTAAAGGAGAACTCCATAGAACTAGCTCCTCACAAAATCGGCTCATATGGGTCATAATCAGCGCTGACGCAGATATATACTCGACAATGTAATCTCTATCAGATACAGCATCCATACTATTTTGAGTGAGTTTGCTGAATCCCAATTCATTGGCAATAAATTGTCGGTCCAACCCATAATTATTACCGGCTAAAGCGCCTGACCCCAAAGGGCATACATCGGCAGAGTGGAAAGCCTGTTCTAAGCGTTTTTTATCTCTGCTAAACATTTCAAAATAGGCCAATAAATGGTGCGCAAATGAAACAGGTTGTGCGGGTTGAAAATGAGTCATGCCTGGAATGATGACCGCGATGTATTTGTCAGATAATGCGTAAAGAGTTTTCAATAAATGATTGAGTTGAATGATACTGACTTGTATGGCCTCCTTCAAGAATAAGCGAACATCTGTTGAGACCTGATCATTTCTAGACTTGCCTGTATGCAATTTTTTTCCAATATCACCACAAGATTCAGTGACGAGTCTTTCTATGGCAGAGTGAATGTCCTCATCATCACCCAGTAGCGTTGGATCCTCATTATCAAATCGATTGGCAATGTCATTTAAAGCAGACTCAAGCGTGGTTAATTCGCTTTGGGTAAGAATACCTATCTTTTCTAATGCTTGTGCATGGACAAGGTTTGTTTCTATGTCATAGGGAAAAAGACAGCGATCGATATCGTAGGAATAACTGAATTGCTTAGCCGTTTCATCCAACCCTTTCTCAAAACGTCCGCCCCAGAGTTTACTCATTATTTTCTCTGTTTTTCATATTCATTTTGTCTTGATAAAGAAGCCCATTCATTTTTACAGAAAGGCCAAATAATTGAATAAACCCTTTGGCATCTTTTTGGTCATACATGTCGCTGTCTTTAAAAGAAGATAACTCTTTGAAATATAGCGATTTATTCGCTTTGATACCCGCGGGAACCACATTGCCTTTATATAATTTTAGGGTGACATTTCCTGTTATAAATTGTTGAGTGACATTCACGAACTGGTCCATTGCATAGCGTAAAGGTGTAAACCATTTTCCGTCATACACAAGGGTTGCATATTCTGTACTGAGATGGTCTTTGAAGTGAAGTGTATCTCTATCAAGCACAACACTTTCCAAGTGTCTATGTGCGGCATATAGTAACGTACCTCCTGGCGTCTCGTACACACCTCTCGTTTTAATGCCCACAAGACGGTTCTCAACAATATCAACATGACCCACAGCATGCTTACCCCCTAATTCATTGAGCGATTGCATGAGTGCTAAAGGTGTTAGTTTTTGGTTGTTTAGTTGCGTTGGAATACCTTCTTCAAAATGAATGGTGATATATTCTGGTTCATTGGGTGCATTAAGGAGCGTATTGCTGATGGAAAAAACATCATCTGGGGCTTCATTTTCAGGATTTTCTAGATCTTCTCCTTCATGACTTATATGCCAAATATTTCGATCCTCAGAATATTTTTTAGCGTTCGGTGGCCCCACTGGGATGTTATTGACTTCGGCGTAAGTGACTAAATCTTCTCTTGATCTAAATGTCCATAATGCATCTTTCCAAGGCGCAATCACTTTCAAACTGGGATCAAGCCCCATGTATGCAAGTTCAAAACGAACTTGATCCGTTCCTTTACCGGTGGCACCATGGACAAGCATTGTGGCACCTTCTTGTTGTGCAATTTCAACTTGTCTTTTTGCGATAAGTGGCCTGGCAAAGCTGGTTCCCAACAAATAGGCACGCTCATATATTGCACCTGCTTTCAGAACCGGATAAATATAATCTGTAATAAATTCAGATCTAAGATCCTCTATGAAGACTTTAGATGCACCTGATTTTAATGCCTTTTCTTTAAGGCCTTCCAGCTCTGATTCTTGACCCAAATCAGCACACATGGCAATAACATCACATTTATAATGCTCTTTAAGCCATGGAATCATAATGGAGGTGTCTAACCCACCGGAGTAAGCCAATACTGCTTTTTCTTTCACTTTTTTTAGCTCCCTAAAAGTTTAATTAATAATGCTTTTTGTGCATGAAGTCTATTTTCTGCTTGATCAAAGATCACAGACTGAGGCCCATCAACGACATCTGCGGATACTTCTTCTCCACGATGAGCAGGTAAACAGTGCATAAAAATAGCATCTTTTTTTGCCAGCGCAAAGAGTTCAGGTGTAATACAAAAGTTTTGGAATGCCTCAGCCCTTTCTTTTTTAGAATTTTCTTGCCCCATAGATGCCCATACATCTGTGTAAACAATATCGGCATTTTTGATGGCATCAGAGGGGTCATTGGTGATGCATATTTCATTTGCGTCAGATGGAAATGGCGGTTCATAGCCTTTGGGAGATGCCACAAAACTTAGAACCCCAGCTAGAGAACATATTTTTAT
>JABSQL010000464.1 GCA_013215865.1 Candidatus Margulisiibacteriota bacterium | reverse complement strand
CCCTCACCGGCCCGGCCGACACTCAACCAGAACGCAAGTGCGACTTGCACCCCGAAGCAGACGCCAGCCTTTCCCCGGAGAACTTGCGGCGGCGGCACGCTGCTTACGGACACTCACCCTCGATCAATAACCGTTCATCTTGATCCCAAAAGTGCCCAAAAAATTAGTGGCCGAAGAAAAACCTTCAGCTCTGTGGTTGTGTCTATTTGGTGTTGAAGTATATCAAATCTTTGTGGGATATGTTACTGATGTGCGTTTGACAATATCAATGGAATACTGGCAACGATTGCCAACAAAGTGGCATCATCTGGGTTGGAGCGCAGAGATTCAAAGATAGATAGTGCCATGAAAGAGAGGAAAAATAGCACTTTCAATTGATGAGAATGGGGCTGTTTATTTGGCTTTACTTGTTTTTTTTTTGTAACACTTTTTGTATGGGTTCCATGTGTTTTGATTTTTATTTTAGAGTGTCTACTGACTGGAAAAGGGCCATTCAGCTTCTTCTTTATATTTTTCTTTTTTTCTTTTCTTTTTCTTTTGGGCTGCTTTTCAGATTTATAAGTAACTGGGTTTGATTTTGGAGACATTTGGGGGGTGGGCAAGTGGGTTATGGTGTCTGGTGCAGGCACTTCTATTTTGGATGGAGGTACTAAAACAGAATCCACCTGTTTAGCTGGTTTTGCCAGGTAACATTTTCTAGAATACGGTAGTGAGGGTTTCTTCTTTTTATTTGAGCATATTTTACTTAGTATGGGTTTAAAGGGTTCTTCATTCAATACTCTTCTGACAATATCTGCATAGCTAATTACCTTGGGATCTTTGGGATCTGTTATTTTTGGGGAAGGGACCTGAGACGGTGACGGGGCCGCTTCTTTTTGGCTTTTATTTAGTGTAATGGGTTTTAAATTATCTGATTGAGATTCAACAACCTCATCACAAAAGGCAAGTAAATCTGAATCAGCATTAGAACTTGTATCATTGTTCCAGGTATTAACAGGGGGTATTTTTGTGTATATATGTCTACCATGAATATCCTTGCCACAATATGACAGGCATTTTCTTGAGTAATAATGTACCCCCGTTTTAAAATCCATACCAACATAATAAAGTAACTCTCCTTGTGTATAGGGTTTAGGGCTATCCATGATATACCAAATTATACTGGGCTTCGGCCATGAATCTGAGCATGTACTTAGAATTTTTTTCACTACTATGAAATCGGTTGTTCAGTTATTTGACCAGAAGCAATGTCAAACATCCAGCCATGAACTATTGGGGGATTTTCAGATTGAAATGCGTTTTGTAGTTGAGGCAGGTCTCTAATTATTTGCATACTATTTTTGATATTCAGTTCTGACAATCTGTTGATTTTATCTTCCTTAAGATGAAATACAGTATCTATATCTTTTTGGTTGGCGAGATAAAGTCCTCGAATGGGAGAGACCCATTTAGGAATTGTTCCTTCGGTTATACCTTCAAAAGCGGCTGTTACGCCACCACAGCAGGTATGACCACAAATAATGATATGTTTGATGTTGAGATTAAAAATGCCAAATTCCAAGGTTGCCATGAGACTGGTATCATCCGGCCTTACCAAGTTGGCGACATTTCGATGAACCAGTATTTGACCAGGGCCAGTTTGGGTCATTATATTGGGAGGAATTCGGCTATCAACACAACCAATGAAGAGGAATGGGGGTGATTGCCCCTTTGCCAATTCTTTAAATATATTTGGGTCTGAATGTAACTGAGTTTCTACCCAGGTTTGGTGTGATTGAACAAGTTGGTGATAGGGATTTTGTGAATTCATTCATGGGCTCCTGAGGATATTATAACACCACTTTTGTTGGAAATATGAGCTATCGTGGTTTGCTTTATGTTAACTGAATAATATGCTTCGTCTGGAGTCTAGGATTTCCTTGAATTTATTCTTCATATTGTCTGATAAAAACGATATCTCTATCAGATCATCAAAATTGGGTATTTCATGCTCTAAGGAATTTAAAATAGTGTCTATTGCTTGAGTTGAAAGGCCCAGTATTTCTTGGCCAAAGTAAGATATGAAATCTTGTCTCTTCATATTTCTTTTTTTGCCATTGAGGGGTAAAGCGAGTTCTTCCTGTGGGTTTTTAAGGGCAATTGTTGTGTTGAGAAAATCGTATGCTGGTGTAAGTTTAATATGGTTGTCCATGTGGATAATTGAAAAATTTTTAAGATGCATATCCTCATTTCCAATTAAATAGTTAAATAGAGTACGATTAAATAACTTCAATTTTTCCACTGCTGGAAATGTGCAAAAAGTATTCATCATTTTGACCACAGTTTCCATGCTGGAACTATATTTTGTATTACGGCTTTGGTCAGATAACTGTGCAAAATCCTCCACGTGGATTTTGTCAGATTTAATTGTTCTATCAAATCTTTTGATGAAATACGTAAGGCTTTGATCTTTTGAGTATAGAAGCCCATGTGTGGGTGTTTCTATATCTATTAATGCTGCCAACTTCATGGTCAAATCTTCATTTTCTGGTAGTTCTGGATATGATGGGTTTTGAGGCTTAAGGATATATTTTCCTCCCGTTGTTGTTATCTCAAACGTTTTATCGTTAACATTGAGTTTTCCGCTCAATTTGGGTTGAACTCCCTGGATAGACATTTTTGAAACTCTTTTATGCGCTTCTTCTATCTGCTCTTCTTTGGAGTAATTGAATACTTTTAGGTCAGTCAATCTTCGAGATAGTTGCTGAATGCCTTTTTTAGAGTAGGTTTGATTATTCGGTATTTCTTCGTACGTTATTGGACAGCGCTTCATTTTGATTCAAAAACAGTGACAGACCCTACAGTGTCTTCACCGACGGCAAGAAGCTGTCCATAATAATCATCACGGTCAATCTTTAAGGTTCTCAGCAAATACTCTAGTTGAATGCCTTCTGGTAAAAGGCCCTCAAAAAAGGAGGGGAATTTTTCAAATTGATAGGACTTCTTTTCAAGAGGTAAGGTTAACGATATGGGTGGTCCGGAATAGGTCTCTATATATGTAAATTCATATTGCTTCTTTGGAACTCGTTCTTTCAAATGGCCTGCAAGGTTGCCATTAAAATACACATGGGCTATTTTCATGATTTCTGATTCTCACGCTCAGTATCTTTTCTTTCGATTAACGGGCTTTTGAGGGTTACTTTTATGTTTAAGATGTTTAATATTTTCATCAATGTATCTAGTTTTATGGTTCTTTTCCCATTCTCTATGTCATAGATAACTGTTTTTCCTACACCAGCGAGGTTTGCCAAGGCAAGGCGAGTGAGTTGTGCTTGTTTTCGATGGTGCTTTATCATTATACTTACGTGTTTAAAAAAAGATTCACTCATTATTACTTCCTTAGCAGTAAATATTCTTACTTATTACCAGTTTATCTCAATTATTTATGGAAATCAATCATAATTACTACTAAGGCGGTAAATAAGGGTGTAAAATCTTGTTTTAGGCAGGTCTTGGAGGAATAGTTGGCATAGTTACTGTTGTGGCGGTAGTATCTGCAATTAAACTATGATAAATAAGTATTTTACTGGCCTGGAACTCATTTCTTGACTCGTTCTGAGTTGTAAATGTTTGTCAGGGTACCCAATGAATTGCTATAGTACGGGTATAGGAGGGACTTATGAAATTTACCAAATTTAAAATTATAGCAGCAATAAATGCGATAGTTATTAGTGATTGTAATTTAGAGTTAGATAAACGATTAGCAGAAGATATAATGGCTAAAGGAAGGAAAGCTGGATCCAGGTTTTTAGAATATGTTTCAAGAGGTTTATTTATCAACCTAAAGGAATTTATTAGTAGTCAAACATTGCAAGATTCCACTTTTGATGTGAAATGGCATAAATTGGACGATAAATTCAGCAATAAAACGGAATTAGTCGTGGTTCAATACGGGGATAGAGTTTTTAGCTATGGCTATTCATTTGGATTTTCTAAGTTTAACGATCAATCATATTATTCCGGAAAAAAAATTGTACTCTACCTCATGGAAGGGAGTGCAGAAAATAATCCTGAGTATGTTTATTTTAATGGAATAGTAAACATTAACATTTCACAAGAAGCCGATCAGTCAGCATATTCAAAGTTCCCTGTGACTTTATTCAATCCCAAATTAGCTATATGTGAGACTGCTTATGGTCAAGATAAGCAATGGGATTTATTAGACAATAAACTGAAATCATTTTCTATGATTACGGGTGTTATTATTTGTTGTATGGATATAAATGAGCCTGCTGGATGTAATACTCTTATGTCTAGGAGAAAAGAAAGAAGTGGCACTATTGAATACGTCCTGTCTAATCATACCTATAAAGGAAAAATAGCTTTGGTTCATGGCATTCCGGTTCCAACCGGGGAGGGAAAACTATATTATACTGGGAGTCTTATATGTGAAGGCAATTTTGAATGTGCATTTTTTGTAGAAGTAGAGGATGATTTATATACAGGGGCATGTAGGGTGAAATATGATGGTAAAATGGTTCAACTGGGAAAAAAGATTGAATAAGTTTCTAAATAGTTGCTATAGTATTGGCATTAGAGGATTTTATAAAAAGTAACAATCAGTCATTAAGAGAGGTATAGATTTATGAAAGAAAAAAAAATTCAGCTGTATTCACTTGCTACACCAAATGGGCAAAAGGCATCTATTGCGTTGGAAGAAATGCAAATCCCTTATGATGCCCATCGAATTGATATTCGAGAGGGAGATCAATTTACTGATGCGTATGTAAAAATAAATCCAAACTCAAAAATACCGGCCATTGTTGACCCAAATGGGCCAGATGGAGAGCCGTTAACGATAATGGAATCAGGTGCTATATTGATATATTTAGCTGAAAAAAGTGGACAGTTCTTATCACAAGATCCAAGGATCAAGTCGGAAACGCTTCAATGGCTGTTTTTCCAGGTGGGACATGTGGGCCCTATGTTTGGACAATTTGGACACTTTTTTGTGTTTGCCAAGGACACTTGTGAACATCCTTACCCAATCGAGCGTTATACAAAGGAAACCAAACGGCTGTTAACGGTTCTTGATCGGCGCTTAGAGGGTCGTGATTGTCTCGTAGGAGAGGCATATAGTATTGCCGATATTGCAACCGTTCCATGGGTCAATTGTCTTGTGAATTTTTATAAGGCCTCAGACGTATTGGGGATTGAATCCTTTAAAAATGTTGAGCGATGGCGCGCTCTTTGTAATGATAGACCTGCTGTTAAGGTGGGGGCTGTTGTGTGTCCGGTATAAATAATTTATGGTACTTTTAGATGATGGTCCAGGACATTCGATGGAAACAAAGATTTAATAACTTTGAAAAAGCCTTTTCATCTTTTCAAGAAGCTATTTCCATTAAAATTCCCACTAAAATTGAGCAAGCTGGACTCATCCAAATATTTGAATTCACCTTTGAATTGGGATGGAAAACACTTAAAGATCTCTTAGAGGAAGAGGGTTTTTCACCTAAAACGCCTAGAGATGCCATAAAATTCGCACTCCAGGCCGGTCATATTTCAGACGGACATACATGGTTGGATGCCCTGGAGAAACGAAACCTTATGGCCCACACTTATGATGAAGAAAAAGCCACAATGGCAATAGATCTCATTAAAAATAGGTATGCCTTAATCCTTCAGGAGCTACAAGTATATTTAATCAAAAAAGTATAATGGCATTTGGACTTTCATCCGAAGACATTCAGATCATTCAACATGTTATCTCCCTTTTTCCTGAAGTAAAAAAAACATTGGTTTATGGCTCCAGGGCAAAAGGAACACACAAACCAGGCTCAGATATTGACTTGGCACTTAAAGGTGACTTAACTATTGATACTGTTTCTAAAATACATTATCAATTGAATGAAGAGACTAACTTACCCATCTTCTTTGATGTTCTAGATTACCATTCAATTAAAAATAGTACCTTAAAAGATCATATTGATCGGGTTGGGAAATCTCTTGGATCATCTTAGAAATATATGGCGGGCATTGGTAGATGACATTTGAACCTATTATACCCAAAAGAACGGATATAGTGTAGCTATCTCATAGAAAATACATTGCTACCAAGCCTTTAATTTTCCCTTCACCAAGGACTCATGGCTCATTAAATTACAAGTCACCTCTCCAGGTGCTTAGGGAGGTGCTGCCTGTTTCTAATTCTTGAGGATTTGTGACAGAGTGACGATTTCTATTTATTGGGGCGTCAAAAGCTGTGCGTTTATTCATTTCATTTTTCCGAGAACACTTGGATGCTGCCCGAACTACATGTTTTTAGATATACTTTTCAAATGTTGTTAGATATACTTTTCAAATGAAGTATATCTATTTAACCCTATTTTTTTTAATGTGCGTCTCATTTCACATACAGGGCGCTGATATACTGGTGAGTATCCAGAATATCAGAAATAATAACGGTCAAATTTTGTTTGCCTTACACAATAAACCAGAGGCATTCCCTTCTAACCCAGACTTAGCGTCACAAAAGGCCATAGTTATAATTCAGAAAAACACAAAGTTGGACGACAACTACATAACAACATATACATTTAAAAATGTGATGCCTGGCATATATGCCGTGGCAACCGTCCATGATGAAAATAGCAATGGAAACCTAGATACATTTTTTTTTCGTCCAACTGAGGGATACGGTACGTCTAATGATATACGGGGGATTTTTGGACCTCCAAGCTTTCAAGATGCTAAATTCGAAGTGGCATCACAGAATGTATCAATTGATATTCGTATGGGGTATTAAGGTGGAGTCCTGATGCTAGTTGGTTTTCAGAGTCTAGAAAAATGTTTTTCAGTTGATAGTCTTTCTGTTAGGGGCACAATTCCTCAATGGTTAAACGGAAATTTGCTCCGCAATGGACCTGCAAAATTTGAAGTAGGGTCTAACCGTTATCGGCATTGGTTTGATGGGTTAGCGTTATTGCATAAGTTTTCTATTAAAAATGGGAAAGTATCTTATCAAAATTGTTTTTTAAACTCTGGCGAATGCAAAGAAAACACAGAAAAAGGTCAGTTTTCGTATAGAAGTTTTGCGACGGACCCTTGTGGGGGGATTTTTAAACGTATATTTTCAGGATGGTTCAATCGTTTTTCTGACAATGCAAATGTTAATATTTCAAAAATAGGAAGGCATTTCGTCGCTTTAACAGAAACCCCCATGTCAGTAGAATTTGATGCAGGCACCTTACAAACTAAAGGATATCTTAAGTACGATGATAATCTTAAGATTTCAACGGTAACTGCACATCCTCATCATGATGCGAAAACAAATACTTCATATAATCTTGTATCAAAATATGGACTACGAAATAAATGTTACTTTTATAAACTTGAAGGAAATGGTTTGAAACGTAGGCCATTTGCGGAGTCCTCTGTCTCAAATCCCAGTTATCAACATAGTTTCGCTATAACAGAAAACTACATTATTCGAACTGACATTCCATTTTATGTAAAAAATTCATTAAAACTATTATTTGGTAGGCCCTTCATTGAAAATTTTCATTGGGACCATGAAAAAAGCACTGTTTTCTCAGTGTTTAATAAAATAACGGGTGAACTGATCGCTAAACATTCCGTACCTGCTTTTTTCACCTTTCATCATGTTAATGCTTTCGAAAAAGATACTGATATTATTATTGATGTTGTTACCTATGAAGATGCTTCCATTATCCAAAGTTTATATTTAGAGAATCTAAGGGGTACAGATTTACATATCCCTTTTCCTGAGACTCAACTCACTCGGTTTAAATTACCTAGAAATAAAGGTGCCATTAAAACTGAAAGGTTGTATCAAAATTTGGAACTCCCTCGAATTAACTATCAATACAATACTATGGATTATAGGTATCTGTACGGCATTGGGGTTCACTCTAAAACCATATTTGACCACCTAATCAAGGTTGACCTTAAAACTAGAGTCCATAGAACCTGGAAACAAGCAGACTGTTTTCCAGGTGAGCCAGTATTTGTTCCAAATCCTCACGCTAGTTCTGAAGATGATGGTGTTATTTTATCTGTCGTATTAAATGAGCAATCACAACAATCATTCTTACTGATATTAGATGCCAGTTCATTTAAGGAATTAGCTGTTGCAACATTAGCCAAGCCATTACCGTTTGGGTTACATGGTATTTTTGCGACATAGTTGATTGGAAATTTTAATTAAGCAATCCCAAATATACAAATTCACTAAGGGTTAAATAACACTAGCAATGGAACTTTGAATTACACTAGGGGTCACACTGGTGGAGGATGTTAGAACATATTATATCCAGAATCATAACCAAACCTTTAAATTTCCCTTCTGCTAGCATTTGTTAGGGGCTAATAGTTTCCTATCTTGTGTTATTCCGTGGGTGTGAAGGGAGGGGGGTAATTATTTGTAAAATTCATATTGAAAAATAATAAAAGCTCCAATATTTGTTTAGAATATGTTAGTATATTTATCTGGTTGGAGTGGTTTTATTATTATATAAATTTTGATGTTTGAATTTATACTCTGGGAGGAAGTATATTGTCCCAAGTTTTGGTTTTTGGCTTGTGAAAAAGCCTGCAAATTCTGAAAATATTTCTGAATCTAGTAGGCTTAAGCATAAGCTAAAGTCTTCCGTCGCTATTCAAGAAAAAAAAAGTAAAGTTCAACAAGTACTTCAAACAATAGTATCTCCAAAAAAAATTGATGCGAATACGAGTTTTAGAATCAAGGAAAAGTCTATTTCTTTATCGAAATCAGAACTTTTTCTAAATACTGTTGATGATATTTGGAATGAAGCACATCAAGAAGATATTTTGCACTTAGTATGTGAAAACAAGAAATTCAATGGAAAAAAATTAATAGTCAATGGAAAAAAACTGTTGAATTTTGGTTCTTGTGGTTATTTTGGTTTAGAATTTGACGAGAGGCTAAGAAAGTCAGCAATAGAAGGTATTTCAAAATATGGAACTCAGTTTGCCTTTCCACCTATTTATATGTCAACCCCAGATTACAGAGAATTAAAATCTAAGTATCATCAGATATTTGGAGTTTCTCCCTTAATAGCTCAAACAACCACGTTAGCCCATTTGGGGTGTATCCCAATTATTGTAGGCGATAAAGACATAGTTCTACTAGATCAACAAGTTCATAATAGTGTACAAATGGCAATAAAAATTATTGTTGCAAGAGGAGTTATAGTTAAAACAGTACCCCATAGTAACTTAGAAGTTTTAGAAGAAAAAATAAAAAAGCTGAAAGGACATCATAAAAAAATCTGGTATTTTATTGATGGTATTTATTCGATGTATGGAGATTTTGCCCCAATAAAGGAATTGCAAGAGCTACAAAAAAAATACCCTCAGTTGAGTCTATATATTGATGATGCTCATGGAATGAGTTGGTTAGGCAAGCATGGGAGTGGATATGCTCTTAGCCAGTTAGAAACGTTAGATAATGTCATTTTAGCCACTTCTCATGCTAAGTGTTTTGGAAGTTCAGGTGGGACATTAATTATAAATGATAAACCTCTTGCAGAAAAAGTCCGAAAATTTGGGTCAACAATGATTTTTAGTGGCCCTTTACAACCTTCATTGGTTGGTGCCTGTATTGCATCTGCAGATATACATTTATCAGGCGAAATATATCTACTACAGGATAAGTTGAAAGAAAAAATAAAATATAGAAGCAGTTGTTTTGAAGTAGCTGGGTTACCAGTTGTTGACGGTGGTATGACCCCAATATCATTTATCGGTATTGGAGACCATAGAGCTGTCGGGGATATTGTGAAAATCCTTATGGAAGAAGGGTTTTATGTGAACCCGGCACTTTTTCCTGCTGTTTCAAAAACAAGAAATGGGATTAGAATTACTACCACACTTCATCAAACAAAAAGAAATATACAATTACTAGCTGATGTTCTAGCTTATTATCTTCCGAAAGTATTATCAAAGTACAAAACATCTTTGGAAGAAGTATTTCAAAAATATAGTCTGATAAGGTAATTCTAAGTGCTATAATTCTATATAGATTTGTCACTCTTTTGAAAGGAATAGAATGAATACTATACTTGTATCATCTTTTTTTGCAGTATTTACAAATTTACTGCTTGGGATTTTTGTTCTCATAAGAAACCCTAGGAAAGCAGTAAATCTAACTTTTTCTTTATTTGTATTTTCGAATGCTTGGGCAATATTTGGAGATATTTTTTACCATACGCCTCTTGTGAATATTTGGAATATCCTAGCATGGATAAAAGTTGCATATATTGGAGGCGTGTTTTGTCCCACTTTTCTGATGCATTTTATTATAATATTTACACAAATTCAGGTTCGCACAACAATAATATTGTTGCTTTATATTATTTCTTGTATATTTCTCATTAGTAATATTTACTCAGAACACTTTTTCTCATCAGCAGTTTTAAATAATAATATGTTAACTTTGGAAACAGGTCTTATATATAATATGTTTATTGTATATATTGCATTTTCATTGCTATTAGCTTTGACCATAGCTATTTGGAAATTATGTTATGGGTCTCATAAAGTAAAGAAAAGAATGAGGTATTTTCTATTCTCAATTGTGGCAGTGATAATTGCAGCACTGTTTTATTTTTCTGCGATTAAAGGGTTTTATCAAATTCGCATAGATAATTTATCTCTAGTTCTTTTTTCTGCAATTATTGCCTATGCTATAACAAAAAAAGGGTTACTAGACATTAATGTTGTCATTAAAAAAAATGTGGCCTTCTTTTTTGTTTTTTTGCTTCTTGTTATTTCCGTCGTGCTTTCCTCTTTTTATACGATTCAAAATACTGAAATAAATATTCTTGTTATGGTAATATTATGTCTTTTCTGGGCTTTTTCAGCTATTCCACTACAAAAGTATTTAATTACTACCGCCAGGCGAAAATTCATCCGTGGTTGGTATGACCCTGAACAAGTGTTTAACTCAATCTCCAGAAAATTGAAAGGCATTTCCGATAGAGAATCAATATTAAAGGTAGTGGAAGGAGAGCTTGATGAAAGTTTGGAAATACAAGAAATAGGTTGTATATTTGCAAAAAGGGACAGTTTGGAAAGGATAACGTCTTATATCTCAAAATATCAAGACCCAGAGAAAAATATCCAAACCACAAACGCCCTTATCCATTTCTTTAAATCAAATATTGAACCAATCATGGTAAGTAAATTACCTAGAAAGGTTAGAGCGACGACTCAAGAACTAGGTATTAGCTACAAATGTGTCATGATACCTTTTTCATCACCTGGAACCTTGGAAGGTATTATTATATTGGGCGAAAGAGAAATTCAAAGTCCTTACACAGAAAAGGAATTCAATCTTTTTAGCACCATTATAAACTACGTGTCTGCTGTTCTATATGCGATGTCCCCCTATGAGAAAATCCAAAAGGAGTTTAACGCAACACAAAAGAAGTTATATGAATCGGAAATACAACTCCTTCGATCTGAATGTCGCTCCAAAGTGATAATGTCCTAATTGTCCAAAGTGAAAATGTCCTAAATCTGATAAAGTCATGCTCTAGAAAGGAGTATGCAAAATGGAGGGCAAGATTATCATGAGTCGAAAGGAATTTGATCGAGTTAAAGTG
>JABSQL010000463.1 GCA_013215865.1 Candidatus Margulisiibacteriota bacterium | reverse complement strand
CTTCTAGAAAACGAGAGCGCCACTTATATAATGTCGAGACACCTACATTGTATTTCTTGGCTATCATTTTTGCTTTTTCAGGGCGCTTAAATAGCTGATCTACCATGTCAAATTTGTCTTGGTGGATGTAACTCTTTTTCTTGTTTGCTTGTTTCATAAAATACTCCTCGTTTCAGTGTATCAAAATTGTTGGCTTTCGCCGCCCCCCCCTAAAGAGAAGAAAGCTTTCTTCTCTTTAGGGGGGTTACCTTTTTCTACTTAATTCTTTCCTGGAATATTTCATTACTATTTTGGCCTAACAAGAAGTTTGGGTACGTTTTAGTGCAATTATTTTCAAAAACGTTCGATATATGTATATTATATGAAAAATTTAAGGCTCTCTGTAACTGTCCAGCCGGTCTGGTTTTTTGAGACATAAAATAACAGGTTTAAGCTTAAATAAAATTATTAAGCATTAAACCAGTGAAGATTGAAAAAATATTTTGTGCTCGACCTTGTGATTCAAGAGGTACCGGCTGGATATTTACAAAAAGAGAAATAAATATAGAAAAATAAGCTAAAATCTATTGAATTGAGGAAAAATATGAAAAAAGTTATTGCGTTTAATAATATTTACCAATCAAGTATAACAAAAATCAAAGCAGCGTGCCATAGGGATGTCCCCTTTGTCTTATTGGGAGATAAAGAAAAGAAAACAGTACATGCAAAAATGAAACTAGATTGGTTATCTCGAGTGAAAAACATACCTCAATTGTATAGTTTATGGAATAAAAAAAACCAGGGCCGATCAGAAGAAGCCCGTGATTATGCTTTGGTGTATGGACCTGATGTAGTCTTTGACACAGGGCCAGAAAGAAAAGGGACAAGTGAACGATTGAATGATTTTCTTAACAAACACAACATTCTTAAATTTTCACCTAACACTGATAGCTGTGGACGCGATCAGTGGCAGTGGACGTGGGTTAAAGATAACGTTTCTCAATCTTCTGATGGAGAATTTATAGAGACTCCTTGTTTTTTAAATTGTGCTAGTAATGCAATAATTTCGAAAGATAGGTTTAGAAAGAAAGTCCCGCTTTTTAAAGGAGTAAACCTTTATGATAGCGAAGAATTTAGACGGTTTCTAGAGTTACCCCTTCAAGGTTTTGAACCTAAAGACATAAAAAAGCTGCAAAAATTTGTACAAGAACAAACGAAATACTTTACAAAGATAAACCACAGAATTTGTATGGAAATCTTAAAATTGGATCCAAATAATGAGAGTTACAAAACAATAGACTTATTTTTAGACGACATAAAAATACTGAAGAAACAGCTCCAGGACGCGGAAGGTTATGAATCCTTAGGTGATAAATTTAGCACATTTGAATTTGCGAATCGTTTTATTTTCTATATGGGCGAATATATGCCCATAGGTCTTGTACATGCTAAGGAATATACGCGAGAATTAATTCTTAATTATCCGTTCCAGGAACGAAACATATTGAGTTTTAATATCTACAAAGGAGAGGTATCTTATAATAATTGTTTAATGCGTGGTGCCGATAAAATGTCCCTTAAAATATATCACTACGAGCAAATAACTGGTCAAGCACTTCATGACAAAAATCAGTATATGGCAGTCGAAATTGCTAATAGTATAGACATGCCTATTAGAACGTCGTTGGTATATAACGAGGGGGGGAATATGCTAAAGGGAAGAGATTCAAAAAATAAACCATATATACTTGTTGGGTATGATTCCTTTCTTTTAACTCGGGCGCAGTATAGGGAAGATAATATCAAAGATTATCATGATGTGAACACTGATTTACTAAGAATGGCCTTTGCAGTCCAAAATGATGTCGAGAAGGAGAATGTGTTTTTTATATCACAACCCGCGTCATTTCATCTTGATATGGCGATAAAAACAGGGATGAAAGGGATAATTCTGGTAAGTGATACAATGAAAGCGCAAGAGGAAATGAGAGATCAACTTCTTTCAGAAACAGAATACAACTATGAGAAAGCAGAAATTTGGAAAAAGTGGATCGATAATGAAGAATATATAAGGAATATTTATGGAATTGAATTGAAAGTAAAGAAGGAGCTAGAAGCCCAAGGGTTTATTGTCTATCAGGTTATAGGCCGTGTTTATGACTTAGAATATAAAAATTTGATTGAAAATTTTTTTAATATGAAAATTTTAAATACACCTGCCGGTAAAAAAATTATTTTGGCAAATGGGATTAAATATGAAAGATTTGAAAAGCATTTCTACGCTATGCTGAAAAAGGGTAAAATTGAATATGATGATATCTTTTTTGATGACCGAAAAACTACAGAAGTTAATTTTAGGAAAAGAGGCGGCATATCATGTCAAATAATAACCTTTCAGTCCAAGTACCGGTAAGGAAGTCCCAAAAAGAGATAAGGATCGTGGGATGGATCGGTAGGCGGTATTTTGGGGTGGTTTTTGGGGAGGGAATAATCCATCAAGAAGTTTAGGTACGTTTTAGTGCAATTATTCCTGGATTTGTTCGATATATATTTTAGTAGCACATTTGATAGGAGCGATAACAGTGCATATAACATTAAATTTTAAGATTATAGCGGTTGCAACACAACAACCATTACAATATGATGAAAAAAGCTTCCTTTTATTTCAGATAAGTCAACATTTAAAGAAAAAAGGAGAAAGTAACTATCTTTTTAAACAGGTTAATCTGAAGGAGACAAGAGTAGAAGTTTCTGTAAGCTATAGACTTGACACTTCACCAATGAAAAATGGAAAGATTATCGTAAAAAAAGAATTGCCCTCAACCG
>JABSQL010000462.1 GCA_013215865.1 Candidatus Margulisiibacteriota bacterium | reverse complement strand
TGGCAAAGAAAATTAAAAGCAGAGTGCCAGCATTAGGGCCAGAGTTTTGTCAGATATTCAAGCGCAAGGCTGGCGCACATCCTCACAGGAATGTCAAGCGTAAAAAGACAAGGCAGAAAAATTTAAGACTGCTCAAAATTTTAAACGAGTATTAAACTGAGCTGGATAATAATTTGTTGTGTAGGGTAAACACTGTCCCATAGGGTTATCACATAAATCGTCATTTAGTTAATCTTTTATGTTGACTTAATTAATCATACATGAGATAATAGGTTTAGAAAGTTTGGAGGAATAAACATTGAACGGAAGTTATAAAATCATGGGACAATATCAAGGATGCGGAGAGGCAGAAGTTATCGATGAAGGGTTTAACACTACGGGTTATGCCCGCCGAATGTTGTACGAATACGTCATGGCGTTTGGTGCTGGTTGGGGTCCATTGTGGATTGTTGACCAAAATGGCAATCATATAGACTAAGGGTTTACACAGAAAAGATTATTTATTTATCTTTTTTTGTTGACAAGCAAACCCCATTATGAGATAATAAGGTTATGGAATTGAGTAAAAAACAAAATGAAATCAGAGTTCTCGCAAAACATTTGCGCCAGAACATCGCAACGAAAGCCGATTTGGAATCGGTAATGAAAGAACTCTTTAAGGGTAAAGCCGAAGTGTCGAGCGACAATCAAGGTCAGCTAGTGGTTTATACTGGTCACAGTTACGGCCTGTGCTCGGGCGATGTTTCTTGCATGGAAACAAAAGAATTTTTGAACGAAGGGTAAACACTGTCCCTAGGAGAATAGAAGATGAGATTTGAAATTATAGGGATTAACCCTCAAGGCAATCAATTTGACGTGCCAATGACTTTGGAACGGTTGGATAACCCTTACAAGGCGATGAGTGAATGTCAAAAACTTCAAGACCGATTCGGTCCAGGTTTTAAATTTATGCTCGTGCCAGTAGGCTAAGGGTTTACACATAAATCGACATATACTTAATCTTTTTTGTTGACATTTTCAAGCGAACGTGAGACAATAGGTTTAGAAAGTTGGGAGACAAAAGAAATGGAAAATAGCATGTTTGGAATTTTAGAAAAAATGGATCGTTACTCAAATAAATTGATGGCTGAAGATGAAAAGATCAATTTCATCCAAGAGATCGTCGATCTCAATATGGTGTGGGATATGCACTCAAAATATATCGGTGAGGCGTTAACCCTTATTGGTGCTGGCAAAGTCACCAGCAAGGAACTTGAGGATACAGGGTTTCTCACCATCAAAGGTAAGACCGTTGATCCGAAGGCTATGCATTAGGGTTAACACTGTCCCAAGTCGGCACCTGCTGGGCATCGTACTTCACTTGTTTTTATGTGTAGGTATTATGTCTCAGCGATGGACCGCAGGGTTTTTACTAGGAAAATGAATGGAATATAAATTAGAGAAAATCTTGCCCGGTTCAATTATCTGTGATCCAGATAACACCGAGAACTTCTATAGGGTAATCGAGCACGTCACAATCTTCGACGGTTTCGATTTGAGTGAGGGTTATGCCGGGGAGCAATATGCTTACGGTGAAACGAAACGGATCGCACGTTGCAAACATTTGGGGAATGAGAAAATGTATCGTTTCCCCTGTACTCAAAAGTTTTTATATCTTGAAGGCCCGAATGGTGATACAAGTCACATCGTGCCTAGAGCGTGCGACGGAATGGGAATCAATGGAGCAGGACCGATCAAGGGGCATTGGGGTTAACACTGTCCCATAGGGTTTGCCGGGAAATCGACATAAATAATAAAAAAAACGACATTTGTAGGGTTTATCAGACTTGCAAAGTTCTGCCCGATGTGAGATAATGGGATCAGAAAAAAGGTTAGGAAAAGAGAAAAAATGAACATTACTGAAATCAAAAACGCATCACGAAACGACTTGATCGAATACTTGGAAAGCTACGGCTTGACGGTTTACCCTGATGAGTCGATGAAAACCCTACGCTCTGAGG
>JABSQL010000461.1 GCA_013215865.1 Candidatus Margulisiibacteriota bacterium | reverse complement strand
TCTGGGGAGCTGATATCAAGAAAACCCCCTCTTATCCCCCTTCACAGGGGGAAGGTTGAAGACCGCCTCCCTCTTGTCTGGCTGGGTTTTGGGGATGAGATATGAAGAAAACCCCCTCTTATCCCCCTTCACAGGGGGAGGGTTTTGTTTTCTTCTTAAGATAGACTTGTTTATAAGACAAACATTAAGTCCCCCTGTGAAGGGGGATTTAGGGGGTTTTCTCCTTGTGACTTCCCAGGAATCGGGGGATTTAGGGGGTTTTTTCCTTAACGCAATTGGGAAATTCAGGTCATTTCCCCCGCTTCCCACTCCACGATGGTCCGTGTCTTAGAATCAAAAGAAACGCCAATTAGTGTAATAGACTTATCTTTTCTGAGTAGATACTTCTCATAATACTTCTTCTCTTTAATCTGATCTAAACCATCTTTAGCAGGTAAATTCAGCTTAAACTCTATGATATATATCTTCTCTTTTGTTTCAATCACGCCATCGATACGGCCATCATTTGTGTGTACTTCTACATCTATTTTAACCCCCATCAACTTCAGTATTAAATAGAAAATACTTTGAAAGTATTTCTCTTCTCCTGCGTTGAGTTCATAGGGCACATTCGCAAAGAATACTTTTATGACTTTGAAAAACTCATTGAGATCGTCTGCTCTGAGGGCTTGGATGAGTTGCCATGCATAGCCGTCTGTAAGCCCTGCTGGTGTGTGGGCGAAGCTCTCAAGTAAAGACTCTGTGAATGCATAGGTTACTTCTTCGTTGGGGTACTTTAGTGTATAGAGTCGTGACTCAGGGTGGTACTCTTTGATGGTGAGGTATCCGGTTTGGTATAGGAGGGGTAGTACTTGTAAATTATCTACTTCATAACTTGAAAATGCTTTTTCGCTTGCAACTGCATGTTCAATATCTGGAATGCCATATTCTTTTTGCTTTAGTAAATCGATGAGGAATGTGGGTGTGCCTGTCTCAAACCAGTGGGATTTAAACATCAACTTATCAAACAATAGTAACGTTGAAAATGGATTGTATACTGCATTCTCTTCTTCTGAAAATTGATACCCGTTATACCATTTCTTAATTTTATTGAGGGTTGTTTGTTTATCCATCTTTAGTGATTCACCCAAGTCAGATATCCATCCTTCAAAGTAATATTCTAATTCTTCCTGGGTATAGCCTAAAAGGGAAGCATATTTAGCATCCATGGTAATATCATTTAGATTATTCAGCCCTGAGAATATAGACACTTTAGAAAACTTGCTTACACCTGTCAGAAAAACAAGACGAATATGTTCATCTTGGGCTTTTAAAACACCATAAAAATCTTTAAGAATCTCTCGATTCTGCTTGGCTACTTCGATATTATTTAGCTGGCTAATAATGGGCTTGTCGTATTCATCAATAAGGACCACGACCTTTTTTTCTTTAGAAACACCTTCTATGAGTTGTATAAAGCATCCAGATAGAGACTTTGAGATGTCCAATTCAACGTCATGGTCACTCCCTATTTTTAACAACCTTTCTTTAAGATCTTCAACGAACTGTTTGGCCGAAAAACTGGGTAATTCTGACATATCCAATCGAATCACAGGATAGGGTTCCCAAGTGTAATCACTCTTCTCTATCCAAAGGCCTTTGAAAAGCTCTTTTTTACCTTTAAATATAGCTTCCATCGTGGAAATAAGTAGCGACTTCCCAAACCTTCGGGGTCTGGAGAGGAAGTAGGCACCAGAACTGGTAATCAACTGGTAAATATACTCAGTCTTATCTACATAGACAAAGTTTTCGAGAATGATCTTTTCAAAAGTTTGTATGCCAATTGGCAAACCACGTTTTTCCATCTACATATTATACGCTAGATCAGTCGTTTAGGTTAGGCGCCATACACACCCTTTTCCTCTACTTATTCCTTATCCTTATTCCTTATCCCTAGAATTTTGTCTCGTGGATGCGTGAGGGAGAAAACCCCCTAAATCCCCCTTGACAGGGGGACTTGATATATATTATTTGATACTTTTTATGTTACTTAGGGTGTCTAGGGATATATTAAGTGCTTCTGCAATTCTTTCTGCTGTTTCAAATAGTGGGCCACGCTCATCTTTTTCGATCTTAAAAAGGCCTGCTTCTGTGATTCCAACTGAGTTAGCTAGTTGTCTTCTTGTTAGCCCTGCTTTCAATCTGAGATCTTTTATTTTTTTTCCTATAGTCAATTTAATGGGCCCATTCTAGAAGTTAAAAAGATCAGACAGTGTAATGTCTAGCGCATGGGATAGCTTTTCAATATTCAAAAGTGTTAGGTTACGTTCTCCACGTTCTATAAAACCCATATACGTACGGTGTACACCAATTTCATAAGCCAAGCTTTCCTGAGAAAAGCCCTTTCCTTTTCTTAGCAATTGGATGCGTTTACCAAATTTTAAAAGAATTTCTTTCTTCAACCTCTTCATGTATTGAACATTGTCTCCATTATCGCTACAATGAGTCTACATACTGCTTGTAGCATTTCTACTATTAGTTATGCCTATCATTACGTAATTTAAAACATTTACAAAAGGTGTATTGAGATAAATATGATGAAAACCGTTATTTTCTATGTCAATTATGATTGCAAAACTTTTACGCACTCAGAATTGGAAATTATTCTAGATGTCGTAATCATTTGGCTTCATGTTGACCTATACTCATTGTTTGACACCATTAAAGAAGTGCCCATTGATCATCAGAAAGAGGTTCAGGATATGATCGTGAAGCTCAGTCAGAAGTATCATCAGCATATTCCTGAGGTGACCTGCCACTCTCTTGGCTTATAACCTTTTAGAAGATGCGCTTTCTAATCTCTCTAATGGTGAACATACCAGAAAATATCATTATAAAATAATGAAAGTTTTCCATCAAATTTCACGTTATATATATATGGAGGCGAAAAGATATCGAATCGACATATTTCCTGTCGGATTTAGGGGCAATATTTCACGATTTTAAGCTCATATTTTACGTTACTTAAAAATAGAGTGAAATTATTTTCAAAAACGTTCGATATATATTTATAACATAAAATATAAACAAAAATATTAGTGTAAAGGAGTAAGTATTATGTCACATGGACCACCAAAAATAGGAAATGTACAGGGTCACCATACCGGATCACCAATACGACAAACGCGACGGATTGGTCAGAAACCAGGAACAAACC
>JABSQL010000460.1 GCA_013215865.1 Candidatus Margulisiibacteriota bacterium | reverse complement strand
TAAATCGTTGCCATCCATCATATTTATGGCATTGTATGGGCAAATGTTTGGAAGCATGATCCATAGTGCGTTACATGGTCTCAGGGAAAATAGAGCGAAACAAGATTATGATCGCAATATTCAATCGTTTCTTGATCGCAACAACAATGATGATATTTTTAAAAACGCGTACAAAGGCACGGATGGAGATGGACTTGTCATCGATTTTGGTGGCCGTTCAAGCATAGGGTTTAATTACAGAGCGGTTGATATGGCTGCATTCGCTCAGGCCAATATAGACATCGGTCATGAATGGCTGCGTCAATATTTTTTCTTGAAAGCGGCACAAATTTACGCGGATGCAATCTCAAATGCCGCTGAACAAATGGGGAATACAGGCAATATGTCTTCGGGTCTTTCAGCTGTATTTCAATATTTACAATTTCATAAATCTATTTCGGAGGGAATTTTAGATGATTTCTTGGGGCAAGGAAGTTTATATACACAGACCCATACGCAGCGTCAGCAAGATAGGCAAGTGGCATTTATAACAGGCGTTCAGCTCATCGTGTTCGTTCTTTTCAGAGATATTTTGTACAACAAACTTAAAATGAAGCGGGCCACTCATTTCTCTGACTATAACACTAAAATCCAGGCCCAAGATAAGGCAAATGATCAACCGAATAAGAAAACCAGGTATCTTAATTGGTTATCAGAGTTTCAATTTAGAGATGGACAATTTGCAAAGATGAGAAGAGCAAGTCGATCTTTTTATCTTGTTTTTAATTGGATGGCATTTAGTTTGGTGAATATTGTGCAAATGATTTTGCATGGAAAGCGTGCTGAAGATTTAAGGGGTGATGCAGGCGATAAACGAGACCAGGCCAACGATAGTGGTCATGGCGCAAAGGGGAGTCAGGGAATTTTAGATACAGCTATGAAACGAAAAGCCACCTTACAAATTGAGGAAGGCATTTTAGAAAAGATTGGTGAACATGAAAGCACGTTTCAGAGTCAACTTTATGGAATGGTCTTTACCCTTCAACAGGCAGCCAATCAATATATCCAAGAAAAACCCTCCGGAGAAGCACAATTTGATAAGTTCGAGGATAGAGCTCTACGGATGGCGGCTGAAAAAAAGACGCAAGGTATTTACAAAGCGGCTTTTGAGGCGTATGGCAAATTGGCCCGAACAATCGCCGATACACGCCGGAACACCTATCACGTTACACTGGGGCAGCTAACCGATAATGTAAGAAGGATCGTCCTGTTTCGATTGGGTGCAGAGAAATTGATGGCGTATGATCACCTGGTATTTAAACTAAAGAAGGAAGGTGCTGAACTTCAGCAGCATTTGGATGATATCGCGGCAATGAAAGGAGAGAGCCGAATTGAGGGCTTTGAAAAGGACCTTACATTTGAGGAAATCGAACAGCTATCTACTCAGGTAGAACGGATTTTAAATTTAGTCGAGCGGATTCAAAATATCATTCAGTATGTGGATGCAGCGCCTATCATAGACCTAAATGTAGGAGATGCTGTAAATCCCAAGGCAGTAGCATCTTTTGAACAATTGAGAATCAACGTAAGGGTGGTTCTTGGAACCATGATGTTTTCACTTATGATGCTAGAAGATGATGTGCCAGATATGTTGCCTGTAATACAACGATACAAAAGAATGAATACAGAAGGGAGCCAAATTAGTGATGAAGTGGACATGATATCTTTGAGAGATCATTTTTCACATTTAGATAGAAATGATGAAAACGAGGGTCACACTCACTTTTCGTTTTTGAATCATTTTGGCGTAACAACCCCATCCACACGGAATAAGATATTGGATTTTGAGAGAAGGGTAAAAGAATATCTCATAGCTGCGAGGGTTGATGGGCCAGATGAAGCAAAACGTGATTTTCCCATAGATAAAGAAAGCAAGATTTTTGAAGATGTATTGGAAAAATTAAAGAAACCGGAAAATGGTGTCATAAATAAAACCGGTCGTGTGACACGATATGATGAACGTATAATTGAAAGGGTGGTGAGGAAAGCGGCAGAAGATACATTTGAACCCACAATCAAAATTAGTGCTCTTGTGTTGGCTTTGAAGAATGATAATATCATGAGTGAAAGAGGGGTTGTATTATTTATACCTGATGAAAGAGAGTTAAGGACACTTTTAGAGAGTAAGTTTGATATCTCTAAGGATATATCTAGACATGTTACAAGTCTTGTCTATCACGTATTAAAGGAAGCCAGGCAAAATTCGGAAAATGTTAATTTTAGGGCCGTTAATTTCTTATCTGAGGAGATACGAAGGGCATCTCGATTGGGTAGAAATGGCAGCTATGCTGTGGGAAATGTGCTTCGCCGATTCTTTTTGGGCACGACCTCCAACGTACGGCTACTGACACCCATCCAACTATCTTTGGCCATCAATAGAATAGTAACAAAAGAAAAGTCATCAGGAAAAAGATCCAAAGTCTCACCAAAAGATCTGGAACGTCTCATGTTACAAGAGTTTGGACCCGACGCAAAAGATTTGCATATAGATTATGTACAATTGACGGATAAAATTGGATGGGGTCAGGACATTAGTGTCCAAGAGTTACAAAAGTGCAACATAGGAAACAGCAGCGTGGGGCATGATGATATGCAGTTACTTTTAGAGAAAAAATACATATCAGAAACGGGTGAGATCCTCGGAAAGAGGGGTCCTGGTCTTAATCAGGTTTGGTTGCCTTCTGGTAAAGAGCTTATGCCAAAGAAACCAGAGGAATCTGAAAAGGACATTGATGATCGAGAGGAAGAAAAACAAGATGCTATAGTTGATACCTCTTCGCCAGATCATTCAATCGGTCAATATCAAAAGCTGGCGCGATTGTTAAAAATGGACCGCGCAAAAACTGGGAAGTTGGGATGTTACATGTACGCCACTGACATCTCGCTATCAAGAGAAGCCGCTGCCTTTTTTATTAAACAACATCACTTTGTAGGCACATCTGCTTTTCCGGGTATTAAGAAGTGTCGGGATTCCACTCAAATTTTGGAAGACCTCGAGGTTCTTCATCAGGTTTCTGCCCAAGTTTTTAAGAAACCAACATTGCTTCAAAGGTGGTTGTCTCCGGGCACCCATTCTGACTTAAAGGGGACGTTTAGAGCAAATATGACAGATTTCCCGGGTGTGGATGAAAAAGAGTCGATAGACGAATTATGGAAAACAACCATAGAAGACTTTTTTTCTCGTAGCTTAACCCATCATGCGGATACCAATACACCGATGGAGAAATGGTCTCGGCTGAAAGAAATCGCATTTAGTGACAGACCCTACCATATTGATCCTTTGACAAGTGAAAGAGTTCTCACAAAACCGGACCTCTCTTTTAAACGGTATTGGTTCAAAAAGCAAACACTACAAGGTCGGCGTGAAAAAATAGATGAACTACAATTTGAAGCCATCCAAATGGTTAAGAAAACGCCAGAAGAAATCAGTGACGTAGACAAGGCTGTTTCCATGGTTATTTCCTTGACATACATGGACATAGTGGAAATGGGTGTGGCCACATTTCAGAAAAGAATAGAGGCGATAAAAAGCTTACTTAAAGAGGATCCAAGTAAACAGGAATTTGTAAGGAAAATAAAGGAATATGTCAAAAATCGGGGAGGAAATACCTTTCTTCAAGGTGGCATTTTGGGAGATAGTTTAAAAACAGTAATGCTTAGATTGGGTATTGAAGAGGGGATGGATACCCCCAGAAAAGATCGCGCAAAAAGCGACCCAGTAGTCGTGAAGAACCCTGAAGGTTTACTAAGTATCCTTCACTTAGCAAGAAGTGATGAGGAGAAAGCCGCATGCCTTGTTCGATATATGTCATCACCTGTTCAGCGAACAAAACTGACCCTTGCAGATTGTAATAGAATTGTTCGCCGAGTTGATTTGGGAGACTATTTTTCAGATCAAGTCATTTCTTTGATAAAAAAAGAGGAACGTTTGTTTTTTAAAGATAAAATGATTTGTGGGTTTAAACTTGGCAGATTAGTTGGCTTTGAGGAAGTTTCTACTCAAGATTTCCCCACTCAACTTGAAAATTATTGTCCATCTCTCAAGCCATATATTCGTGATATCCTGGTAAATCTGTTTAACAACAAAGAAGGCATTTCGTTTCTTTCAATCAGAGAAGCCGTTTCATCGGAATTGAGGGTAACGGGAGAAATGTTATACAGAAAGTTAAAAGAAGAAAATATTATCCGTGATGACGACAGGCTTGATGGAGATGCCTGTAAAAAACTAGACAAACTTAAAGCACCATCAAAAACACCCAAAGGCCCTGAAGATCAAGTAGACTCTGACAGATCGTTTATTTGGGATAAGTACAGAGAAGGTATTCAACAAGACATTCGCAAAAATTGTTTCAAGAAAAGAATGAGAACTACAGATTTTGTGGGGTTGGTTGTTGGCACCAACATGACCTCAGAGGGAATTTACGATGAACTTAAAAAAGTGGGTGTTCTTAATAAAGACGGGTGGGTTCTTCGTTTAGCAGAGATAAATGAGCTTCGTCCAGAGCATGAAAAATTAATATACAACATAAATGATCTCCTCACCCAAAAGGGTCAGCATACAGCCATGGATGATTTTATCCATGGCGTGATGTCTCATCCAAGATTGGAAGAGGAATGCCATTCCTTGATAAGACGATACGCACGAATGCGTTTTGCGGATAGACGTATTATCAATGACAAAGTAAACCAAGAAAGAATACATGGATATCACTCTTTTGATGCATTCATCGCCCAATATATGCTCAGACTTTTAAAATCTGGGGCTCAATATAACGCAGGAGGACTACGGAGCAGGAGATTATGGAATAATCGGTTTCAAGAGTTTGTTAATATGCTGGGAGGAATCGTCGGTATTTCGAGAGACCTGCCACTGGTAGTGTCTCAAAAAGATTT
>JABSQL010000046.1 GCA_013215865.1 Candidatus Margulisiibacteriota bacterium | reverse complement strand
TTACCGATATATATTTACATATACTAACAAAAGTCCCCCTGTGAAGGGGGATTTAGGGGGTTTTTTCTTTGACGTATTCAAGGGGGATTTAGGGGGTTTTTTCTTTGACGTATTCAAGGGGGATTTAGGGGTGTTCTCCACTCATCATGTACGCACCTAACCTAAACGGCTGATTTAACGTATAATATAGAGATGGAAAAGCGTGGGTTGCCGATTGGTATACAAACATTAGAAAAGATAGTTCAGGAAGATCGGGTGTATGTAGACAAGACAGAATTGATCTATCAACTGATCAACGGCTCAGGGGCATACTTCCTCTCCCGGCCAAGACGTTTTGGGAAGTCCTTACTTATTTCAACACTAGAGGCTATATTTAAAGGTAGTAAAGAGCTCTTCAAAGGCCTTTGGATTGAGAAGAGTGATTATAATTGGAAACCATATCCTGTAATTCGATTGGATATGTCTAGCGCTTCAAGCAGTCACTCAACAGAACTCAAGCTTCTTCTTAATATTCAGTTAAGCAATATTGCAAAAGAACATGCTATCCCGTTAGACTCAGACTTACCACCCCAAGCCAATTTAATCACCCTTATAAGTGAATTATCCTCTAAGGAAGGTAAGGTGGTGGTCCTCATCGATGAATATGACAAGCCCATCATAAGCCAACTAAATAATACGGAAGTCGCCAAACAGAATAGAGAAATACTCAAAGATTTTTATGGTGTCCTGAAATCCCAGGACGAGCATCTTCGGCTGGTCTTTTTAACGGGTGTGAGTAAGTTTTCCAAAGTATCTATTTTCTCGGGTTTGAATAACCTCAATGACATTACCATGGATACTAAATATGCCACGTTATTGGGCTATACCCAGGAAGAATTAGAACATTTCTTTGAGGGATGGATAACCGAGCTGGGTGAATCAATGAAAATGGATAAGCAAACAACGCTAAAAGAAATCAAGAAATGGTATAACGGGTATCAGTTTTCAAAGGCAGATGAGGCGGTGTATAACCCCTTTTCCACATTGCTGCTCTTTGATAAAAATGACTTCCTATCTTATTGGTTTGAGACCGGTACCCCAACGTTCCTCATCGATTTATTAAAGCAGAAAGAATACAATATTCCTGACATTGAAAATTCTGCTGTGAGTATAAAGGCCTTTTCAAGTTTCGAAGTGGATAATTTACAAGTATTACCCCTCCTATACCAAACAGGATATTTAACAATAAAAAAGTATGATCCTGAATCCCAGTTATATACATTGAGATACCCAAACTATGAAGTTACCCATGCATTTACGGAATCATTGCTGGAAAGCTTTGCCCACACACCCACCGGTCTCACAGGTAGCTATGCATGGCAACTCATCCAAGCAATCAGGGCAGATGATCTAGAAGAATTCTTCAAAGTCATGAAAGTATTCTTCGCAAATGTCCCCTATGATCTCAAGGCAGGAGAAGAGAAATACTTTCAAAGTATATTCTATTTGATACTGGTATTAATGGGGATCAAAATAGACGTAGAAGTGCATACAAATGATGGGCGAATTGATGGTGTGATAGAAACAGAAGAGAAGATATATATCATAGAGTTCAAGTTAAATGCGCCTGCAACAGACGGGTTAGACCAAATTAGAGAGAAGAAATATTACGAGAAATACCTGTTAAGAAAAGATAAGTCGATTACGTTGATCGGTGTTTCATTTGATTCAAAGACACGGACGATCAAGGAGTGGGAGTCAACAACTCCCTAATCTTTTCCCCACTGGGTTCTGGGAGAAGGCAAGAAAAAACCCTCTCTTATCCCCCTGGGTTCTGGGGAGGGTACGGGAGAAAACCCCCTCTCATCCCCCTTCACAGGGGGAGGTTACATTATTCTTCTATCTTTATTACCGGTATGTATTTTCAGATACTAACAAAAGTCCCCCTGTGAAGGGGGATTTAGGGGGTTTTTTCTTTGACGTAATCAGGGGGATTTAGGGTTTTTCTCCAGTTCCCTAATCTTCTCTCGACATACCTTCTTTGTAATATCCCTAAGAACCACTACACGAGAATAAAGCCATTCCAATTCTGCTTTGGTAATCTTATAATGCTGAGAATATCTAGAATCAATATAGGCATCTTTTAAGAGGTGGAACCGTTTCCGATACAGCTTCCTATTCCAGGGAAATGCTTCTGCAACACGTGCGTCTTCTTTGATGGCCAGTGAATTGAGATGTTTTAAGTTATGGGTGTTCTTTTTGTAGTTGGTTAAGACTAGTAATATGCAAGAATAAAATCGCTCCGCTGCTTGGTGTAAGAGAAAAGCAGCATTATTATAGTTTCTTCTTTTAAATGGACATTCATAATCAAGTAGAAACTCTCTCGCACTCTTAAACCACATTTTGTAATGGTCCTTCGCAATAGGAAGGTAATCCTCTGGGGGTAGCTCATAGGGTTTTGAAAGTGCTTTCTTGCTGTTTTCATAAAGTATAACCCCCTCTTTCTTGATATCTGTAAAGAAGTATTGGCTCTTACCCAGGGCCTCATTCACAAATTCCAGAGAATGAACCAAAAAATTTAAAGGGGGTCTCAAATAATTACCCATTATATGCTCAGGGGGTCCCCATATGAGTTCAATACGATCTTCCACAATACCCCATAGTTTATAATCATCTACCAAATCCCGGTTATTCAAAATCACCAGAATATCGTAATCGCTTATATACCCATAACCAGGCTTATATATCCACTTTCCCGTTGCGTAACTGCCAAACAAGATGATTTTAACAATCCGAGAGTGGTGTTTCTTACCCACTTTAAAGGAAGTTACTTTATCAAATTCTTCTCGAATTATGGCTGTCATTTTGGCCAAATGAAGTTTCTTTGAGGCGGGTAGATGGTCCAGGCTTTTCTTCACCCGTTTATGGTACCCATTTCAACTCCATTCTGCAACTGGTGAATACTATCTTATCTTCTAAATCCATCCTCTACTTGTTCCTTATCTTTCAAAAATGTTCGATTTTTGCTTAGGGTTATTTTATCTGGGGTATTTATTCATTGACCTAATTATGAAAGGGGTGGGAATAATTATCCCCAATTAAGTCCTAATTTTTTATGGTTAGTACTAGGTGTATGTCCTCTATTCCTAGCAGCGGCTATTTCTTTATCTTTAAATATTTTTTCTCTTTTAGCATCCCAATTTGCGCTATGAAGATATTTAAAAAAATCTTGAACAGAATCAACATGTAGAAATGCTTTATCAATTATATTTGTCAAAACGTCCTCAAGCGTAGTATTCTCAATCAAATCAGGGTTTTCTTTATGCTTTTGTAAATTTTCTCGAGAAGGATTGGATAAATTGGCTTGCTTTTCAGAACCTACATCTACATAAGTGTACAAAAGTTCTTTAAAAGTTTCCCTGCTTTTAGAATCTGAAGAATCCTTTAAATCTTTGAATTTTCTTAAAGCCACTATTAATTCATAATTTTCGTCTGTTAATGATTCTATTGAACTTAGCATAAAATGCTTGCTTAATTTGGAGTCGGGGTTTATAGACAAATCAAGGATTATTTTCCTTCGAAGGGAATGTGTATCACTCTTGAGCTTGCAAATGTCCAGGCAAATTCTCAATGTTTCCATGTCTTCTACATAACCCCTTTCAAAAAGCCCATGGAGTCTTTTTGAAAATTCTTCAGTATCTAATACTCTACCTTTAATATCTAACCCATTTGAAAGAGCAATGATAACTTCAGCTACTAGATCAGGTCTATTATTGGGGATTATATTCATAAGCATATTGAATTCATTAATGCTGTTATTCAAAGAAATGCGTAAATAACGTCTTGCATTTTTTAGAGCTTTAGGACAAGTGATCTGTTCTAAAGCCTCAGAGATCTTTTCTTTGGTTATTTTATTTATACATTGTGGCAATTTCAAAGGTATCGGTTTAGAAGAGATCTCAATTTCATCACCATCCCTCTTCTCCTCATCAGAAATTAAAGAAACGACTGTGGCATTACTCGGTGGCGTATGAGTTAGAGGCGTATAACCAGGGCTTGAATATTCTTCTTCTTGTTCTTCAATATCTGGATGAGTTATGCTTGTACTTCGTTGTGTATTGGTTTTTTTCTCTTCAGCATCACTACTTTCAAATAAAGCAGCAGGAACTGATTCCGAACTAGCATGGTCCGCAACATGATTTTTAATAGGGGCAGGAGGATTATCATATTTCTTCTCTTCTGCATGAAGCCTGCCAAAGGATTTGTCTGAATTTAAACTATCTCCCGTGTTCGTGGGAAAATGATCCCTAACAGTATGATTTATTTCTTCGTTATGAGATCTAAAACTATTCCACAGATATGTAATAAATCGAAAGGGAGGTAAACTTGCAAGTTTTTGCCAAAAAGATGTATGACCTTCATCTGCTGAACAGTTAGTTATGATGCTATCTTTACGGGGTACTTCATGATTTTCGATATCTGTAATCTTAATATTTGTAACATTGTCATGGTTCCTATCTCTCATTCCAAGCGTATGAAGAACCAAAGGTTCCAAGTAAGCATTGATAGCCATTAGCTCTTCATCGTTTCTAGGACTAAATTGTTCTCTTAATGAAAGAGTCTTTTGCTTTTCTTCATAATCATTACTTATTTTTAAATCATCAAGCACAGTCAATTTTACACCTGGAGGAACAGATGAGCTTAGTTGCGATATAGAATTTTGATGTTCAGAGAGGAAACTTGTTAAAATTTCAATCTCAATTTCTTCGGTTTGAGATAATTCATTTGAGTTTACTAATAAAAGAGTTTTATACCTCGATTCAATTGACTCAAGCAATTCTTTTTTAGCCTTAATAGCATTAGGTTTTAGCTCTTTAAATTTAGCAATTAAGGATTGTGACTGTGCTAAAAATGCCCTATCTCTAATAGAAGTGAATCGTTCCCTATATCTATCTTTAGCGTCCTTTTTTGAAATTTTCTCTGTGGATTTTGATCCTTTATCGAAATATTCTGTTGTTGGTTTCCCATGTTTGAATGTTGTTTGTAGAAATAACCCAGTGATCTTTCCATCTTTCCATTCGCTTATAATATGATCAGTCAGCACACCGTTCCTATAAGATGCTAAACAGCCATACCCATTAGGTTCTCCGGCTTCATTAGTGCTTCCAGAAAAAGTTGCATGGAGATCTTCAGAACGTTCCTTATAGTCTATTTGCCTATGGCTAGGAGCTCTAGTTGTATCAATTTTTATAACAGAAGCAGACATTCAAAACACCCCTTAAAGTTATTTCCCATCTCGGTAATGTTTTTCTATTTACTTATATATCGTAACAAAATGAAATAAATTTCACTAAATTATATGCAAAGTTTCTGTTGCGTTAGAAAGGGCTGTCTTTTAAGCTTAATTGCGCTCAAAATCATCCTTAGTTTCAGAAAGGGTTTGTGCTTTATCGTGTGCATTTTGCGTTTTCTTTTGTTTTAATTCTATTTCAGAAGCTGATTTCATACTAGGTGCAACCGTATTTTTAGGCTTATCATGATCAGTGCGATTACGGCCCAAGGTGCTCCTCATAAGTGGCGGCTTTCGACGTCTTTTAGTCTCTATTTGTGCTCTCACTATTATAGAGTGACTTCTTTTAGATAGACAAGTGCTCGTTTCTGTTTGATCGACTCTTGAAAGTTTTTCAAATTTCTCTATTGCCTCTTCCATAGCAACTCTATCTATTCCCGAATCATCATTAACTGCCTTCATAAATCTTTCTTTTTGAGAGATATTTCCATGAGGGGTAAGAGTAGTTTTCAAAAAATTATCTCTATCAACGTTAATCATATGTATGTCCTTTTGATTTTCGTGAGTTAAAGGAGAGTGCTGATTACCATGGTTGAAAGGGAAGCCCAATATTGATGCCACGTAAGTTTCCTTTATATAGCCATGCTGAAAATAAACTTTGTACGTTTTAGATGACTGATTTGGTTGATTATATGTTATTTCTCCAATTCCATGAGGTCGAAATGATTGGTCAATGAAACCTTCATAAGTCGCTCTTTGAAACTTATTTTTATCACGATATTGGGCTTTCATATATTGTCTCTTGTTCTTATATGAGAAAGTGCCTATTGTAAATTCGGAGCTAACAGGAAATGTAATTTTACCCGTATGTAGATAACCGTTTATAAATTCACCTGTGACTGTCGTTCCTTCAAATGTTAAAGTTCCTCTACCGTGAAATTTATCATCTTTATTAACACTACCTACATAGACATAATTCTTGTATGTAATCTTCCAAACATCAGGATGGGCAGTGCGTTCTTTAGTGGAAGCTTCATCTTCTTTGGATTCGTTATCCTCTCTTTTAATGTTAACACAACCATTTGGCCCTACAGCTGGTACTTTCACTCGGCTTTCTGTTGTATAGTTTTTATAATGAGGATGTGCACTTCTATCTTTAAATCTTTTGCCCTGAATTGTACGAAAATTAGTATCAACCTTACCTGTAAGATGGGTTTCATCTCGATAAGTTAATGTACCCACCCTAGTTATATCTACTTCACCTTCAACAAAATGATCTTTATAGCTTTTAAAATCTGATGGTGCCTTAAATGTCATTTCTCCACGACCATGAGGTTCTAAATTATCATTTAACTGCCCTGTATAGCTTGCCCTATGGAGATCGGTAGACGATTTATATTCGACTTTTCCATCGTTACCTATAACGACATCTCTATCGAAATTGCATTTAGCAGCTAAATATATTTTATCCCCAATAAAGGTTATGTTGAAATCTCCTTGCTTCTTTCCGTTATGCCAACAACCTCTGTATCTTTTCTTATTAACTTGTAAAAAGCCTGTTCCATTAGGTTCAAGAGCATCATTAACTGGTCCTTTGTATGTGTCTCCATTAGGGTACCTAATGGTACACTTGTCTACGATTTTTCCATTAACCCAATCTCCGGTGTGTCGAACGTAATTCTTAGTATATGTTCCATGACCAGAGGGGATATTATTCTCATCAACATTACCAACGTATTGACCATCAAGAAAATTGATTTTATCAGGCTTTCTCACTTTATTCTCATCAGCGACACTATTATCTGTATCGTCAAAACATGTATAAGGAGGATTCTCAACCAAACCTTCCTCTGTTGTTTCTAGTGGCCCATCAATTTTTTCATCATCGCCACTACCTCCATCAGCAGAGTCCGGAATATAAATCACAGAGTCAGAAGGAGCTAGCGGCGAAGCTTCTGTTTTAACTTCTTCCGAGTCAGCAGATTCTCTTTCAATACCAGGACATATTTTATTTGCCGATCTAATACGAAAGCTAGTGGCAAAGAATTTAGCGGCAGCGATTCCAAACTTTGCAAGCTTGGACCTTTCTTCTTCACTCTCAATAGGAAAAGGTTCAAATATATCAAAATATTTATCAGCAGTTGCGGTTTGATTTTGAGACATTTTGGTTTTGGCAAGTGATTTGATAGCTTGAAGATCTTCAGGAAGTATTTTAGAGGTGCTATTATTTTGAAATATTTTTAACATCTTATATATTTCTTGTGCTAATTTAATTGAGCCAGGATTTTGATTGAGTAGTTGAATTAATGTTGCCCTATTTCTTACTGAATTGAGAGCTAATATAAAGTCATCTGCATTTTTAGTCGAAGCCAATTTATTAAGAAATTTAAACGCAGGTCTTGTTCCGAGATATATTAGTAAATTACAAGTTCTATTAATATAATCTTTTTTCTTATCTGATTTTCTAGTTTGATCAAGTTTACGTTTAAAGTCTTGTGTTTTACTTTTTTTTTCACTCTTATTTTCTTCATTAAAAATACCTATCAACCATTCTTTGATGGTTTTTCGTTTGCTTAGAGAATTTTTTCTGGCTTTGACATGTGTGAACACTATTTCTGTTGCTAGTATCTGCCTAGTTGCACCAATACTCATTAAAAAAAACCCCCAAAATTATTTCCCATCCCGGTAATGTTTTTCTATTTACTAGTATATCGTAACAAAAATGAAATAAATTTCACTAAAATATATGCAAAGTTTCTGGTGCTTTAGAAATGGATTTGGGAGGGAAGTGTATTTCAGCTATAAAAGAATACAAATACATGTCAAATTCAGAAGTAGAATCTGAATTTTCGTGGTGTAAAGAAAGGGGCATAGTTCATGAAAATTGAAAGTCAGACTTTCAGATTTCATGATATAATCAATCAATATGGAAAGAAAACACTTTCAGAAAGATATTGGGAGAAGGTTTAAGAGTCATCCTATAGTGGCTATTTTGGGGCCCAGGCAATGTGGGAAAACCACCTTGTCAAAACAATATATTCAGTTGGTGGGGAAAACACCTGTCACAACACTGGACCTCGAGGATCCCAGAGATCTCGCAAAGCTAGAAAATCCGATGCTAGCATTGGAATCTAAGAAAGGGTTGGTCATCATTGATGAGATACAAAGACGCCCTGATCTGTTTCCAATACTGAGAGTATTGGTTGATAACAATAAAGATCAGAAATTTCTCATTCTGGGTAGCGCATCAAGAGAACTCATTAGACAGGGTTCAGAGTCTTTAGCTGGACGTATTTCTTACATGGAATTAACACCTTTTCAGTTCTCAGAAGTGAAGGATTTTGACAAACTTTGGTTTAGAGGCGGATTTCCCAAATCATTTTTGGGTGCTTCAAATGAAGAAAGCCAGGAATGGTTGAAAAATTATGTTAGAACATTTCTTGAACAAGATATTCCCAATTTAGGACTTCAAATTCCCAGTCATTCCATGGGCCGGTTTTGGCGGATGCTTGCCCATTATCACGGCCAAATATTCAATGCATCAGAAATTGGGAAGTCTTTGGGAGTAAGTCATGTTACGGCGCAACGGTATTTGGATATTTTAACAGGCACATTTATGATTCGGTCCCTTAAACCTTGGTTTGAGAACATGAAAAAAAGACAGGTAAAAATGCCTAAAATATACTTTAGAGACGCGGGAGTCTTTCACTATTTAAGTGGCATTCAAACACCTGATGATTTATACCATCATGTAAAATTAGGTGCCTCTTGGGAAGCTTTTGTTCTAGATGAAATCATTCGAAAAGAAGGGGTAGATAACAATGACTGCTATTTTTGGGCGATTCACGAACAAGCCAAGCTAGATCTATTGATGATCAAAAATGGAAAACGCATTGGATTTGAAATTAAATACACGGACGCTCCCACTCTCAACCGCTCACTAATCATGGCGTTTGAAAGCCTGAAATTAGATGCTTTGACAGTCATTTATCCCGGTAAAGATCAATTCAAGCTAAATTCTCACATAGAGGCCATTGGGTTTGAAGCGTTTATATCAAAATGAAGACACTATACCTAATCTAAGAACCCCACCTCCACAACCACCGGCAAATGGTCCGAAGCCAATCCACTCGGCCAATAAGAAATGGTATCAATTATATTTCATAATATGATATACTATTGATATGATATTGTGTTCACATAAAGAGAAATCAAGGTGAAAAACATATTGGAACAATTTCTGGCAAAGGGAAGCAAGACTTTTAGTGTTAACGATGTATTACCATATAAACAGCAAAATAGAAGTGCCGTTTTGCAAAGCATAGCTAGGGCCGAGAAATCAGGGGATGTGATGTCCATAGCGAAAGGGTTCTATGTTATTTGCTCACCTTCAGAAAAAATAAATCAATCCATTTCTCCAACAAAATATATATCTCAACTAATGAAGCGCTTGAAGCTGGATTATTATGTGGGGCTTCTATCTGCGGCATCTTTTTATGGATGTACACATCATCGGCCGATTGAATTTCAGGTTATCACTTTTCCTCAAAATCGTATCAAAAATAAACATTTGTGGAATGTCCATTTTTATACATCAAGCGAGATTGTATCAAGACAAAAATGTAGCCTGATAAGGAAAGAAGCAGGAGAATTCGAGTTTATAAACTACTCAACCCAAATAGTAACTGGGTATGATCTCGTTAAATTTGAAAAAGCATCAGGAGGTATGTATAATGTCATACTTGTTCTAAAAGAATTGCTGAGTCAAATTGAAATCAATCATGTTAATAAGTTGGTTTTAGGTGAAGTTGAAATATCCTCGATTCAAAGGCTAGGATTTTTAATGGACAAACTTGGCTATCATGATCTTACAGGACCACTATTGAAGGGCCAAGTAAAAGCAAGGTTTTTGGAAAAGATATTATTATCTACGCTTGAAAAAAAGCAAGACAATAATGAAAGTCGCAAAGCCAATGTATGGAAAATTGAAGATAATATTGATTGGGAGAATATAGATGTTACCTAAAGGAATGATTGATTCTTGGAAAGAAGAGAGCCCATGGTCTCGAGATGAATTTGTTGAACAGGATTTGATTTTA
The DNA here is from genome assembly GCA_013215865.1 of Candidatus Margulisiibacteriota bacterium. Classification (GTDB taxonomy): domain Bacteria; phylum Margulisbacteria; class Marinamargulisbacteria; order DT-59; family DT-59; genus DT-59. The sequence goes on along the minus strand of JABSQL010000046.1, from coordinate 7,547 downwards.
TCAAGAACGCTGGTAGAACTTTATTCTAACGACATCATTCGTAAATCTCTGTTGTTTAGAGGAGGTACTGCCCTAAATAAGGTGTTTTTTAAGAACAATTATAGATATTCAGAAGATATTGATTTTGTTCAAATTAAAGCAGAGCCTATTGGTCCTTTGTTATCTATTATTAGGGAAGTAATGAGCTCAATCTTTCCAGAAAAGCCAAAATATATTGCTCACGAGGGAAGGTCTATTCTTAAATTTTCTTATATGTCTACTTCTGATGTCTCAATCCCAATGAAAATTAAGATAGAAGTAAATACAAGAGAACATTACCATTTTGCACCACTAACTGAAAAAGCGTTTTCATGTCATTCAAATTGGTTCAGTGGAGATTGTGTCATAAATACGTATTCTATTGAGGAGTTGCTTGGGACTAAATTAAGGGCTTTATACCAAAGAAAAAAAGGTCGCGACCTGTTTGATTTATGGATAGCTAAAGAATTAAATCCAAATTACAAACAGACGGTAGAAATTTTTAAATCATATACCGCAAAAAATGATCTTACCATTCATCTAGTTCTTCACGAAAGTCAGACTTTCAACCTCTACAACCACCGGCAAATGGTCCGAAGCCAATCCACCCGAAATCACCTCAGCCTTACCCACGGTAAACGCACTCGGGTCATAAAAAACATGGTCCAACTTTCGGTTGGGGGTATTACTGGGAAACGTAAATAGGTTTGGAATTTTCTCCCCAATGGCCGGCTCAAAAACTTGGGACACTTGGGAATAAGTACTATCTCTCGTGAAATCTGTTTCAGGCTCATCTTCAAATTGGTTCTTTTGGGGCGCCCAAGACGGTACTGTATTAAAATCACCCACTAAAAGCGTTGGCCTTTTTTTAAGACCATTTAAATGTGTCATGAGGGTGTTGATCTGCGTTTCCCGGGTGTTCGTGTCATAGGCCTCCAAATGAACATTCACCAATCGTATCACCTGCCGTTCTCCCAACTGAACATCTACAATCTGTGCCGACCGGTCCAAATAAAACCAGTTATACCAAAAGGGATTTGACGCGGGTTTTTCAAACAGGAGTACTTGGTGCGTTTGAATCGGGTATTTAGATAAAATAGCCGACCCCGATACCATACGTCCAAAATGGTGTTTAAAATCAAAATTCATGGGGTAGGGTACCCAATGGTGGTCCCAGTTGAGGGCAAATGCCATATACGAAAATCCGCATAAATTAGCAATATATGAGACTTCGTCTATCCCATGTGACCGTCGGGATTTGATGTCCACTTCTTGAAGGCACAATATATCGATGCCATTGTCTTTAACAGTGTGGGCAATTTCATCTAAATTTTGCAGTAATGTTTCTTTAGACGTAACATGTCCTTTTAGGTTATCCATCCCAGCGCCGTAGGCAATATTGTAGGTCATGACCTTAAGGGCTTCTGGGGGCGGTGGCACTGATTGGGCGTAGTCTTGGCGTATACCTGTGAATTTTATATGTTTGGGATACTGTGGCTGGACGGCCCAATATACCAGGGCAATTCCCATAAAGATGATACTCAAAAAAGTGAGTGACGATATCGTAATCATTGCTTTCATTATAGTATCTATTATTGTAATCTTATCAACTGTAAAACAACAAGAGGAGAACCATGATGAGAACTGTTGGGTGTATTTTTGTTTCTCTGATATGTGTATTTAGCTTTGGATGTGCAAAACCTGATCATCTCTCGCGAGATACGGTATTTCAAGTCTCTTCTCTGTCTCGTCTGAAACAAAGTCATTTCGAGGGATTTGTTTCCTACACAGAACTGAAGCGGCATGGCAACTTTGGAATCGGGACGTTTTCACATTTAGATGGTGAAATGATCGCCCTTGAAGGTCAGTATTTTAGGTTGCCGATCAATGGTAAGCCCGAACCCATTCTTAACAATGATACCGCTCCTTTTGCAACCGTGACTTTTTTTGATAGCGATCAGACGTTATATATTACAGATCCACTCTCATATGAAAATCTTCAATCGTATTTGGATTCTGTTTTGACAGATAAAAATAGTATATATGCCATTAAAATATCAGGCCGTTTTCAAGAACTGAAAGCCCGAAGTGTGGTTAAATTAAAAAAACCATATCCTACTTTTGAATCTGTACTGGACCATCAAGTAATATTCGATTTTGGTGAAACGGAGGGGTATCTTGTTGGGTTTTGGAGCCCTCAGTCTTTACACTCGATATTATTTCCAGGGTATCACTTTCATTTTATAAGTGAAGATAAGTCCCAAGGGGGTCATGTGTTGGATTTCCAAATGGTGAGTGGTGAAATTTCGATCGATAAATCTCCGAATCTTCTGATGATCACATCATCTGAATGACAGTGAATGGGAGCAATCATGGACATTAGCATATCTGGTTTAATAGAAAGCGCCGTTGGTTTTGTCTGGAATAAGCCTGTGATAATTTTGTGTTTGGTAACAGGTATATTTTTTACCCTCCGATTGGGCTTTATACAATTCCGATGTTTTAAGCATGCGATTTCCCTGATTAGAGGCCATTATGATAATCCCAATGAGAAAGGTCAAATTACCCACTTTCAAGCCCTATGTGCAGCGTTATCTGGAACGATTGGATTGGGAAATATTGCAGGTGTGGCCATCGCCATCAAGATTGGGGGGCCGGGTGCTATCTTTTGGATGTGGGTGGTGGGTATCTTGGGCATGGCGACGAAATATGCAGAATGTGGTTTAGGGACTTATTTCAGAGACGTGGACCCAGAAACCGGAGAAGTCAGTGGTGGGCCCATGCATTATATTACAAAAGGGCTGGGTCAAAAATGGAAACCGATGGCACTCTTTTACGCATTTTGTGCACTTATGGGATCGTTTGGGGCCGGGAATATGTTTCAGTCTAATCAAGCTGCGGAAGCATTGCAGTCCTCATTTAGTATACCTCCAGTGAGTACAGGAATTGTCCTCACTATATTGGTGGGCATTGTCATTATTGGGGGGATTAAACGAATTGGAAAGGTGGCCTCAAGGATTGTCCCTTTTATGTGTGGTATTTATATTCTAGGTGCCATTATTATTTGTGTGATGAACATACAGTCTCTGCCTCAAATATTAACATTAATAGTGACGGATGCGTTTACAGGGAATGCGGCTGCAGGCGGTGCCTTTGGTACGGTTCTTATTTGGGGGGTCAGACGGGCCATTTTTTCAAATGAAGCGGGTCTGGGCTCTGCTGCGATTGCCCATGCAGCAGTCAAAACAGATTATCCCATAAGAGAAGGTATTGTGGCATCTTTGGGCCCCTTGATAGATACAATTATTGTATGTAGCGCAACCGCTTTCGTGATTATTATAAGTGGGAATTATGGTCCGATGGCCATGGGCAATGGAATCAGTCTCACAACAGCCAGTTTTGATATGTTTCTAGATGGATTTGGGTCTATATTTATTAGTTTGGCTGTTTTTTTCTTTGCATTTTCAACAATGATTACCTGGTCTTACTACGGTGAGCGTGCGGCGACATATTTATTTGGAAAGAAGTTTATCATGCCTTATAGAATGATTTTTGTAATGTGTGTGTTTTTAGGAGCCATTGTTCAATTAAGCGATGTGCTGAATTTCGCTGACTTGATGATTGGATTAATGGTGATCCCTAATTCTATTGCCATTATTTTATTAAGTCCAAAAGTTGTGGCGCTTACAAAGGACTATTTTACAAAGTTAAAGGCTGGAGAGTATCCCAGGTATAAATAATGGGATTAGGGTTTCTTTTTAGGGGTTCTTTTGCTTTTAGATTGTTTTATTTTCTTAGGGGTGCGTTTTTTGGGGGGAGATTTATTTTCAAATTGGATCATTTTAACACCGGTCGAATATTCCACTTCTAATGGGTCTGTAATGTCGTGAAGATTTTCAATAATATGTCGAATTTTAAGCGAACCGCTTAAGACAATTTTTGCATATTTAAGTTCTTCTGCTGTTTTTGTCTGGGACATAAGTTTTTGGGCAGCAATCATGACTGCCATTAGGGGTGAGTTGAGTTCATGGTTTACAGTAATAATTAAATTAGTGATGCTGGCCATTTTTTCACTTTTTACCAATTGGTCTTGGAGTCGATTTAATTCATGGGTCCGTTTATATACTTGTGATTCCAATTCTTGATTCCAGTTTTTTAAGTGTGCTTGCAACCGTTTAATGCGAAGAAGAACATTGATGCGTGCGACCAGTTCTTGGGGGTCATAGGGCTTGGTAACATAGTCGTCAGCACCCAAGTTGAGGCCATAGATTTTATCTTCTTCACTGACTTTTGCCGTCAGCATAATAATAGGGATATCAGCATATTCTTTATAGATTTCATCATGTTTAATATGGTCTGTAAATTTGTATCCATCCATGACCGGCATCATGATGTCTAGAACGATAATATCTGGTTTGCTGTCCAATATCTTCTCTAAACCTTCTTTACCATTTAGGGCGGTGCTGACGCGATAGTTATTAGATGTCAGGCGATTAATGAGGATTTCTTGATTGGTTTTAGAGTCTTCAACAATCAATACCTTTTGTCCGTTTCCTTTTACCAGTTTCTGTATGTCTTGTCGTTTTGAAGAGATCGGAATGTTGCTTTGAGTGGGAAGTATTTCAGAAGATTGGATAGTGGTTTCCTTTTGATGAAGTGTTCCGATCATGATGGCGTTAATAAGGAGCCGTTTTACCCGAGTGAGTAAATCTTGTTTGTCGATCGGCTTTACAATGTAGTCATCAGCGCCAACTTCAAATCCAGCTAGTTTGTCTGGGATTACATTTTTAGAGCTTAATAAAATCACCGGAATATGGTGGGTTGTGGCGCCGGACTTAAGATGCTGGGTGAGTTTAAAACCGTCCATTTTATCGAGTACCGTATTCACGATGCATAATTTGGGAATGGTTGTTTTAATATGTTCTAATGCGGCTTCGCTAGAGGTAGCTGAAATAACATGATACTTATTCGATTCAAGTATGTTGGTCATATATTCAATATTCATGTCGAAGCTGTCTATAATCATAATCACTTCACCATCCCCTGTTAAGGTACGGGAAGGGATTTGAACGCGCCTGTTTTCTTTTTTCTGTGGAGGAGTGATGTGTTGAGACATATCAAGTTTGGGGAGAGAAGAGGTGTCTTTAAGGGGTTCAAATGTTTCCTCGGGAATGGTGAAATAGAATGTAGATCCTTTACCCAAGGTACTATCTGCCCAAATATTCCCAAAATGCTTTTCTATAATGGTCTTGCAAATAAAGAGTCCCAGACCAGATCCTGTATAGGGTTTGTCTTTGGTGGCTTTAGATCTCTTAAATCGGTCAAAAATAATTTTAATGTCTTCAGGGCCAATGCCTATCCCTGTATCAGACACAGACACTAATAGTTTTGAAGGGCCGGTTTTCTTGATTTCAGGTGTCCCGTTTTGCTTTTCGGGGGTGAGGGGGAGGGCATCGATTTCAATGGTTCCCTTTTGACTGTATTTAATGGCATTATTAATCACATTGGTTAACACTTGTCTTATTTTTTCTCTATCACCCCATACTTTATTTAAATTAGGGGGGACTAAATTTTGGATGGTTATGGGCTTTTCACCGATAAAGACCGATGTCGTCTTGAGTATTTCCTCAATGAGAAAATAGATATCAAATTCTTTGATCTTTAGGGTGGACATACCAGATTGTATTTTAGCGGTATCTAGAAACTCTTTGACTAAGTTTAATAGATTATATCCACAGGTTCTTACAAGCTCTAAGTGACGTTTAACTTTGACATTGACGTTACCATCCTTCCCTCTCAAAATAGTGTCCACTAATCCCACAACGCCCGTAATAGGGGTTTTAAATTCATGGCTAGCGTTGGCTAGAATATTATCCATCACTTGTTCTGATTTTTGTAAATCCCTAATCATCAATTCTTGATCTAAGATAATTTTTTGTTGTTCTTCTTTTTGGCGGTGAATGTGGTGGATAAATAGTTTTGATAGCCCGAGAAGGAGGCAAGAAAATACGACCAGAAAAATGCCTTTAAAAAGAAAACTCATTCGAAATGAGAATAGGGGGATGGGTGATACGATAAGAAAATGTATAAAAATCCCTGTTCCTAATAAGCCAAAAATAAATAGAGTGATCCCCAATGGGGGGAATGCGTTCAAGTGATTCCATGAAATACCCGTAATGAACGCTAAAAAGACGATCGCCACGAAAAGGCACCCAAAGGTAATCATTGCATTTGAGGAGATCGGGAAAAAAAAGGCTGTGGAAAAAAGAATCGCAGAATAAATAATGAGAGATGTTTTCGATTTCCGGAACTTTCTGAACAATTGAGAGTAAGTATAGAGCAAGAAAATGGTGGTGAGAGTACAAAGAATAGCCCCGTAGAGGAAGATATTTAGGTGGGGATATATGAAGATATAAAACAGTTCAGTGTTCAACTCAGATTTCTCCTATACTATAATATGCCACCAATATTAGAAATTGAAACCTGACAAAGAAAGAGATGCGCTAATTCGAAGAAAATAAATCTTGTGGGAAAATAATATCTGGATGGGTATCTTGTGGGGAGTGAGGTTGCAGAAATAAGGGTTCAAAAGAATAGGTTCTTGATCTGTAGTGAGAGTCTGGGTATTTAAGGGTATGCTTCACCACTTTCTTCACAGGAGGGGAGTTCTTCTGAATAGGTTTGATTTTGGAGAGATGTTTGGCCGTTGGTTTTAAAGAAATCCCAATGGCAATACCCACCACACAAATAACCGTTCCCAAAAAGGAGGGTTTGAAAAATTCTGGAACCCAGTTAAAAACATACTGTGAAATAATAACCGCGCTCACGCCGCATAATAACTTGGCTGGTAAAGGCATTTGTTTTAACATCACAGGGACTATTATTGCAAAAATTTATGTTTTTTTCCAGTTTAATCATCATGACGTGTTTTATCTTGATTGAATGTTTGAAATTTTGAAAAAGGGGAATAATGAGATTAATAGACAATGCGGGTTACATTCTCTATACTGTTTAAGTAATCTTAGGTTGACTAAAACGATTAAACTGGAGGATCAGCATGAGTAGAAGTGGATTTTTTGATGGGTTACTTGTTGGAACTGTTTTGGGAGCTGTTTTTGGAATGTTGTATGCACCGCAATCTGGAGAAGAAACACGGTCGCATATCAGTAAATTGAAAGCAGATAATGAGGATCTTATCCAGGATACCAAGCAAAAAACAGAAGTTCTGATTAACAAAACAAAAGATGCGATAGAAGAAGGCTTGGATCGGTTAACAAAAACGATAGAAAATAAGAAAAGAGAGCATACGGGTTAGCCATTGTTAGATTTACATTCCGTTTATTGCATATTATTAGGCGCCATTATTTTAGTGGTCCTTTTCCTTTTGGGTTATTTGTTAATTGAGTGCATTCGAATCGTTATGAAAGTACGGCGAATGGCAGAGCGTATAGAGTTATTAACAGACATCAAAGGATTGTTTTCCTTGCTAAGACGACTGACCCGGCCAACAAAATCAAAAAGTAAAAATA
>JABSQL010000459.1 GCA_013215865.1 Candidatus Margulisiibacteriota bacterium | reverse complement strand
AGAAATCATATTCTCAAAAGCATCCTGAGGAGTGCCTGAAAAAGGGGCCGTTTTGACACTAAAAAAATACCTTTTTTGGCCCTCTACTTCCCTCCAACTATAACGATTTCTGTTGCCCGCTCCGTCATGTTTGGTTTCAGCACTTTCATGTATATCTCTCCAAATCCTTTTAAACTTTTCTACTTTTTGGGATTCCATATTTTCTGTTCTCATACCACACCCACCAATGACCCGGTATACTTTCGGTACATCTTTTTCTTCTTTTGTCTCAACACCTACAGGTACAGGCGGAAAAGAGTGCGGCATATTATAGGGAATATATTTATCAGGAGCTGGAGGGTCTAAGATGGGGACGCGTCCATTCGCTTTAAAGGAGTTCAAGATAAAAACGAAGGAATTTATTACCTTAAAAAGTTCTAAGTATCTCATTATTTTAGGGCTAAAAGAACCCATATTATTTTCAATATCTTTCCTTATACCCATATATATATCATTAATAATTTTAATGCTGGGGTGGGGTTTTTTGTGTTTTTCTGAATACGCTCTCAATTTTTCTTTTTGTTCAGGCATGTAGTCTATATTGTGGTGCGCATCAAATCCTGGATCCATCACAACCAAATTTTCATAATGTTCTATTTTTCTTTGACGTCCATGGATTCGAAATCCAGCAGTATAATTCATTTTTATTTTTTCATTATCACCCTCCCCTCTTATTTCAAAAGAGCGTATATCCATTATTGCTTCTTCTTCATCGTCTTCTCTAAGTGAGGCATAAACCAGACGGCCACCTAAATTTACCAAGCATATAATGGGGGTATCCTTTTCGTCACTACCGACCTCATCCCAAGGCATATCTTTTTGGAGGGCTGAACAATGATACCGCATATCTTCTATGGGTTTGTTTTGGGTCTCATCATCCCCATCTTGGTGTTTTCTTTCTGGGGCTTCTCCTCCTTGAGGCGTTGTAACTACTCTCACATTTAATCCAACATTATGGGCTATTTTTATACACTTCATGACATCAGAAAGATCCTTAAGACCCATAAATTCTATCCTTTTCTTAAAATTATGGACCCTATTTTCTTTATCATCAAATACAGGAATAATGCACTTTGTTATTATTTGAAATTCATCATATGCGGCAAAAAAGTTGTGAATCCAATGATCTTCACTCATACCGACACCCCGCAGATGGAAGGGATAAATATGATCCGCTGCTTTAACGTTATGTTGTGTCAGATCTTCTTCTTTTTCTTCTCGAGCTACCTCTTGGTCTAGTTTCAACAATCTTTTTATTTCCATGTCTTTTTCTGATTTCAAAACCACTTTACGTTTCTTGTCGTCTAAAGATTCAAAATCACGTTGAACATCGTGAAAATCGATATAGCCGTATTTCTTTTGAAGTTTTTCAAGGGTTATTTTTTCTTTATATCCTAATTGTTGCGATAACATTTTTTCTCTGTCTACTAATCCATTGTACCTTTCTACTGCATCATGATATTTTATTGCTTCTTTTTCATATATTTCTCTGGGCACGCTTAATCTACTAAGATATCTATCATAACTTTCCGAAGTGTAGCCCACTTCATCGATGGACTTTTCGGGGCCTTCTTTTTTTATTCTGTTTATTTCTGCTTGAATTTTTTCTATAGATCCCTCCATTTTATTTATTTCTATTTTGACCTTCTGAAGTGCCTCTCGATTTTGTCGAAGAAGATGAGGTATTTCTTCATGATCATGCATCCATTTTTCACTACCAGATATATCGCCACCGTGTAAAAAATTTTTCATAAATAAATCCAGCTCTAAAATAATCATTCCCACTAAGGTATTTTGATAAATGGGATGCACAATGGGGTATTGCATACCCTCAGGATTAAAATGCAGACTAAAAAATGGTAGTGCACCATACATATAAATGCCTCTGGTCTATTCAATCATAATCTGTCTAAGAATATTGTGATTAAACGGGGGGCGGTTTTTTGTTTGGTCCGGGTAAAAAGGCAACATAAAATGGAATTTATCTTTTAATGAATCGTCACAGAGGTCACTAAAATTTGTAATGAGACCCCCATTCACTTCAACGCCTTTCGGCCCTTCTCCTTGTGCATATATGGCCTTACCTGCGTCTCCTGAATATTCTGGATGGGACCTTTTGTAAGTATGTATCAGTTCGTTGGTGCTCAGATTGGTATCAAGGAATGGGGATAACACGGCGATTGTTTTGTGTTTTAGAGTCTGTTTCAGTTTGTACAATAGAGGTCTATCTTCTTTTTTATTTTTCAAGTGGTCTTCATAAGCCTGAACACACCTTAATTCAGGGTACCTTTCACATCTTTCAATATAATCCTTGGTATGATCTATTCGACTTGCAAAGCAGGTATATATTACCCATTGATTTTTCGAATCAACCCCTAACTTGAATGCCAGTCCGTTATATTGTCGATATTTAGGGTCTTTACTTTTAATTCGATATACCAAGAAATTAACTATCGGTTTTCTTTTCGCCTTTTTACCCAGTAATTTTTTCTTCCATTTTGGCACAGCCTTTTCTTTGGACCTTTGCGTCTCCGCACGCAAGAATCGGGAGTGTACAATCAGATCCGGAATATCTTCAGGAACGAAATTAAACGGAAAAAATGTGTGGTCTTTTGGCTTTCCTGTCCTTCTTATTTCATGAGACTCTCTGACCTCTTCGAGATAGCATCGCCGGTTATGCTGCAGGAGATGCCTATATTGTTCCACAGGAACCCTATATTTTGCATAAGTGAGAGGGTCAGTAAAAAAATTCTTCCATTCAACTTCCACCCAGACTCCATGTGGGTGGGCGGCCCTCGATTTTTCATATGTATTATCTAAATTTCCTTGACGCAAATCTTCCTCCAAAAGATCTTTTTTCTTATCCAAGTGGCTTAGAGAGTCCATACCTGCAGCAACCATTTTGGGGAAGACATAGACATAACCTCTGTAAAGAGTAAACGTATACGTCCCGCCTTCAGCAGATAATAACAGCCTTTTTACCTCATTCGAAGATTGGGCGGGATTGGCGCCATTTCGAATACGTGAAGCTGGGAAGGTGACCTGTTGTCCCTGTTTCGTTTTCACACGTAAAAATAGTCCCTTTGTTTTAATCTTAAATAACTGGAACGTTCTACCCTGCTTGTCTGTATAAGCATTCAAATGGGGGAATGGGTGTGGAAATGAGCCGATAATTAAGCTTATTATTTTTTTAACCATGATGATGCTCCTTCTGTTAAAAATCTATCCTTTTTCAGGTGAAAACCCTCTTTTCTTATGTCTTCAACAATCCTGTCAACCAACCACCGTAAGTTTCCTGGACGAACACCATAATAATCCTGAAAGAAAAAGCCATATATTCGTTTCTGGGTATGGTTTTGGATGAAGATTAACCTGTCCCCAATGTTGTACTGGAAACGTCCTGGGTCTTTCTCTACAAACCACTCAGATACCCAAGGATGGAGGCGCGTCAATGAGTGGGTGCGTTTGTCTGAATAATATTTCTTGAAGTTTTCCTTGTTTTCAATTTCAGATTCCATCTTTGCATTGTAGGTTTTAAATGCTTTGGGTGTTGGGATGATCTTTACGGGAAGGTAATACACTTTCTTTTCATTTAACATCTTCCAGTTCAAATTATATTTATCAGCTTCTTCATCAATAAAGTAAAGTTTGGTGTCCTTGGTTGGCCATGGGATGATATCCATGACAGTGGGAAATTCTTCATATTTAAGGACAGGAAGCTTCATGTACTCAACAGGCCAGCTCCAGAAGTATGTGACTTCATCCCCAGGGTTAAGAAACATCTTTAAGAAGCGTTCTCTAATTTTCAGGCCTGGTTTATCATATTCTTCAACCGTTATATCTTTCTTCGTTGGATCAAATTTATAATATGACTTATGTCCATTGCCTCTTCTGTAAAAGTCATGGATGCAATACGGTTTCTTTGATTTTAGGAAATACTTTTCCTGTAACCGCTCCAAATGCCAGGTCTCGAGAGTTCCAAAAAGGTGCTTTTCATCAGTCCGTGTATTAAAATGGAGCTCCATAAAGTTTTTAGAACTCCCTCCATTTGCTCTAAAATGCTTAAACAGACCCTCCAATGTGGTGTCCGGATCTTGGTATCCCCACTTTTGGACAATGTAATCAAATCGACTCATATGGGAGTTTCCATCCAACCCATCTAAGTATTTATTTATTAGTGCATTCTCTTTTTCGTAGTTTTGAAAACCTATTATCTCAATATTATTTGTTTCTGAATGGTTGCTCGACATATTTCCTCCCAAGAAATCTCACGATTATCATACTAATATTTATTCGAATATGTGTTCCTGGTTCTGATATACATCACAAAGCCAGTCACAACCATAATAACCAAAATAACGGCAGCACCATCATACAAATATGTGAGCAATGGAAAAAAGATATACCCTGTATGGATGGCTTTGATTGTTTCTTTTATGTTTCCTCCTGTCCCCTGACCCATCATGCGTTGCCAATCCCATGCTTGAAGGGAAGTGTGATAAACACCTGACGTACTTACAATGGTGAGCCCAGAGATTTGAGCATCAATGGAGAGTATTTCTGTCACTCCATCTGGAAGCGGGACCCTTTCCCAAACATTGCCAGAATTGTGAGACCTAAGAATATAGCCGTCCTTTATGGCAACGATCACATCAGCCCCTATAAAATCTAAATCTTGAATTGGATAGTGCCCCAATTTTAAATCTACATATTGGCTGGATTTTCCCTTGTCTTTTGATACATAAAGTCCCTGATTTGTGCCAAACCAAACTTCATTAGAATGACTTGGATGAACCGCAATTGTTTTTATTTGCCCTTTAATCGTATTGGTTGGGTCTTTTGATTCTAGTATTTGGGGGTGATTTAATAACAGGCCTGTTACCGCTAAAGTGACAATAAAAATAGAGGCAGAAATGCCCAAAAAGCGGTGAATAGATTTTACATACTGAGCCATTTATGAATCACCAATGCCTTCTTTACAGCTTTCGAAACAGACCATGATGATATCGTAGCACCCGTGATTCCATCAATGTCCTGGTTGACTCGAAGCGTGGCATCAGCTGATTTTCCCATAAATTGGTTTAAGAATCGCTTTTTTCTAATTTGTCCTCCGACACGTTCCCGATAGGCCATCACTTTAACGTCTCCCACAACACCTTCTGGCAGAATTTTGACGATGAGGGTTATTGGATAATGCTTTCCCAATTCATTGAGTATATATGCACGGCCATTTTCCTGACCTTGATTGTTATACGCAGTATGAATATTGATGTCTTGAAAATCAATTTTCATTCCCAATTCGGCTTCAATTTGATCTTGCTGATGATGGGTAAAAATAGCCGACTTGGGCTCAATGCGACTTGCATAGGGAAAAACGGCGGACAATGCAGATTTCGGCGTATAGAAAATACGCTCATAGGCCTTTTTGGTCTCTCCGTGGACATAGCAGGCCGCCATCATCCATAAGAAACTTAAAAATATGACCCGTTTATACACCGTTGAGTCTACCTAAAATCCCACTGCTATAGAAGCAATAAAGACATTGTCATTGTCTGATATTGTTTCTGTGTCATTGATTTCGTACTCTGCTTTGAAGACAACGGTTTCAATGGGTCTATAGTTGAACCCAAACGTGTATTGTTTTCGGTCATTCGTGCCTGTGGTAGAGGTATCCATGTCAACCGCACCTGCCCTGGCAAAAATGGTAAAGACAGGGTTATCTAGCCCATCTGCTAAAAACGTATTCTTTAAGAACTGTGGAAAGAAGTGATATCGACCTTCGATATAATACCCATTCATAGCTGCTGGCTCTGTTGATGTTTGATCTAAAGATATTGAAGCCCATTCTGCCAAAATTTCTCCTGGCCCTTTTTTCCAAAATAAATCGAATCCCAGCATGGACAAGTTTTGGGTATTGAGGTCATCATATACCCCGCTATAGAAGCTGGTACCTATGTTTAATCCCAAACAAGGACTGATATCTAGGTGGCCCACATATGCCATGTTTTCGTTGTTGTCTGCTTTAAAGTTAGGTCGCGTATCTCGAATTCCTTTTGAACTTGAGATAGCCGTTGATCCATCTGATTTTTTTTCCACTAAACCGTTAAGCACATAGGCTTCATAAGACAGCACCCACACGTCATTGGGTTCCCATAGCCCATGAAATCCAAACCCTGTATCTACCCAAGTTGAAGGGACAATATATTTGGCATAGATTGGCCGATTCGTCGTATCTCTGAGGTCTGAATCGTGATATACATTAACATGTCCAAATGGCATGACCATAATACCGCCTCGGAAGTAAAAGTCACCACCCAATTCGTAATCCAACCAAGCCTGTTCTATTTTAATTTCTCCGTTGTCCTCACCCGCATTGACCAGAGCCCCATATTCAAATTCTACTTCTGAATTGAAAAACAATCGGTCATGAAGTTGGGAAGATGCGTGTAATATAAACCGATGTGCTTTGAATGTATTACTTCCATTATCTATTACCCATTCCGTATCGAAATATCCGCCAACATTTGCGATTCTGGCTAAAGAAGACATACCCTCCTCTCCGTGTGATATTGACCCGATTATAAGTATGCCCATCACCAAAAGTAACGATCGTATTTTTCGCATTTTAAACTCCTCTTATATTTCTGAGACTGAGTATCAGTCCTAATTGACGGGACATATTATGGGGGGTTTGGATTTGAATGTCAACATGGAAATAATGCCACTGATGGGATATAGTTCTTGGATCAAAATTAAGGAGCTTTTAAATGAAGATTTTATCTTATATTTTTATATGTATATGTGTTGTATCGTCTACCGCATATTCTTTGGACACAAAGGATGTATCGGTAAGTGGCCATTATCTGGGATTCTTCAATGGCATATTTCAAGATAACCGCACAGGATCAGACGCCAAAAGGGTGGGATTTGATTTTGCGGCCAATGTTGATATTGAGTGGATGTTAAGCCCAGAATTTTCTGGTATTGTTCAGTTCCAAGGGGGTGCTGGCGGCGGGGCCTTAGGGCATAGTGGGCCAGGAGTTGTGGTAACGGATTTAAACTTGGTTTATCACCCTAATGACCGTCCTTATACATTTACAATGGGCTCTTTTGATATGCCATTCGGTATGGGAACAGGAGACCTAACCAATAATGCGGATAGCTTTAACAATTCGTTTATTTTGAATTCACTCATGTATAGCGCACTTGGCGGCACTGTAGGATCACTCAACACCTTGGGTGTGATGGGCTCACATGTATGCGGTATAAAAAACCTTACAGTGGCTATAACAAACGGAACCGACGAGTCAGCTACAAACGCAGACGGAAATATTGCGGTTGCAGCATCTCTACAAACCCCTCCATCTTTTGAACATCTACAGTTTTCTGCCAATTATTTAGCCAGTAATGATGAAAATACCTCTGGAACATCTGGATTAGCCACTAACTTAAGGGCATGGCTTTTTGACGCTCAGTGGGATGTGGGTAAATTCACATTGAAAGGATATGTAGGTGGTTTGGAGTTTGATGACAGTGCGGCAGGGTCTGCAGATAATGTAAATGTCTGGATGGGTGAGATCAAGAGATCACATGGGCTGTTTTATATTGCTGGACAAGTTTCTGGTTGGATTCCAGAAGATAACAGCGGAAACGGGCTTGGAATGTCTGCTGATTTATTGAACCCTGGCTTGGGCATCACTCAAGGTGGTACAGGCATATTAACAGATCAGGATGTGACCCGTTACCAAATTGCATTGGGCCATCATTGTTCTGAAAATATGATTGCTAGCATCACCTACTTTGTAGATGATTATGCCATTCAAGGCGCAGATACAAGTGGCGGCATGTTTGCCATTAACGGTCGGTTTTAGTCATTTTTATAGAATATTTGTCCAGTTTTGCACTTCAAGAGCTGACCTTTTTGGTCAGCTCTGTAGGTCATAATGAGCTTGATAGTGACCAAATAATAAATACAACAGAAAATCTCCATGCAATTATTTGGTGAATGTAGCGATATAATAGTATACACAACTTTATAAGGAGTTACATTATGGCACCAGAATTAAGTAAATGGAAAATAAATGAAAATTTGACTTTTGAGAATTTTATCATTTTTGAGCCTGCTTCTTTGCGGGTTGAGTCAACGGATATATTACTACGGGGATCTGAAATCGTACCCTTATTTCAACAAGTATTGGCTTCATACTCTCAAACCAGTGATATTAAAGATTTAATTTTAATGAACCGACTCAGAAGAATTGGGACAATGCTCGATTTAATTACAGACTTTAATCAAGTCATCATGACCCGGTTTTTTAGCAAGATATGGAGAAGATACACTTATTTTAGTCACTTGGGTGAAAACTTTTTAACCGTTTCTGCCTTTAATGACATTTTCCCTGATTTTACAGAAAATAAAGACAACCTATTGGCGAAACGCCTTGATTTAGGTGATGAGCCTTTAGAGGTGACCGAAGAAAAAACCCTCGCGTCACAAACTAAATCTGCTCAAGAATAGTCTTACATCTAAACTTTCATAAATATACAATAATTTTATTTAAAGGAGTAAAATTATGAGTCTCTTTAAGATAGTGTCTTCGAGTTTTGAGAGGGGGTGTTACTAGAATTGAGATATTTGAAGGTGTTGATCCTCTGCGTGATTACGATAAATTAGTCTCAAGTACTATAAATCATATTTCGTCAGAGTTTCAAATATTGGCAAGACAAATGAGAGGTATGGAACTAAGTTAAAAATTTAAGATATACCAAATTTTCAGTGTATAACCATCAAGAAAAGGTTTTTATCGCCGTTTTTATGTCACTTACTGAGTCTACTATATAGTCTGGATTGAGCTTAGATAGTTCGTCTCGAGCACGATATCCATATGTAACTGCGATCACTTTTATACCACCATTTTGTGATACCTTGATGTCCGTGTCTCCATCTCCAACAAAAAGGGTTGTGTCTTTATCACCTCCAAGTTGATCCATGAGGGTTAACAGCCCTTTGGGGTCGGGCTTTCTCACATGATAGGTGTCTTCTCCTGCAACAATATCAAAATATCCCACCATGTCGTGACACTCTAATATTTCAAGGGACAAATCTTCTCTTTTATTGGTTAAAATAGCCAAAGTTAGCCCCTTTTCTTTTAACCAGGATAACAGCTCTTTTATACCTGGATATGGTTTCGTTTTATTCACCAAGTTCTGCGAATAATAGTAGAGATATGATGCTCTCAATTGCTGCAGATTTCCTTTTTTATTTGTCACTTCCATCAAAAATTGATCCAGCCCATCTCCAATGAGTCGGATGCAGGTTTTTTGAGTAATGGCAGGGAATCCATTTTTTTCAAGAGAATAGTTTGCGGCATCTGTGATGTCTCCGCTGGTGTCTACTAAAGTGCCATCTAAATCAAAAATAAGTGTGTTGATCATTATAGGTTTATTGTACCAGAAGATAGCGCTGCATATCATATTCAAACGCTTTCAGATATAATGGTTTATATCGCTTTAAGGAGACATTAAAATGAATAAATTGGAACAAGAAATATTGGCGCTTCTAAAAACGAATGCACGAATTGCGTCTTCAGATATTGCCCGTTTGGTAAAGTCAGATGAAAAAGCCGTCAACAAAATTATTTCTAAACTTGAAAAATCAGGTATCATTGTTAAATATGCAACCATTATTAATGACGAAAAAACACCTGAATTTAAAGACACGGTTCGGGCACTGATTGAAGTTCAAGTTCAGCCCCAAAAAAATACGGGGTTCGATGCCATTGCCAAACGTATTTGCAATTACGATAACGTGGTAGACCATTATTTAATATCCGGTCGGTATGATTTTTTGATTATAGTGGAAGGATCCAGTCTCCAAGATATCTCTCAGTTTGTATCAGAAAAGCTTGCGCCAATCGACCATGTAAAAAGTACAACAACCCATTTCATGATGAAAAAGTATAAACAAGACGGTATGATTTTTGAAAATACCTCTGAATTGAGTCGACTCGCCGTATCTGCCTAATGAGATACCCATTTTCTAAAAAACTAGAGACCATTCCTCCTTCTGGTATTCGACGATTTTTTGATCTTGTATTAACGTCAGAAGATGTCATTTCTTTGGGCGTAGGAGAACCT
This sequence comes from Candidatus Margulisiibacteriota bacterium, assembly GCA_013215865.1. Classification (GTDB taxonomy): domain Bacteria; phylum Margulisbacteria; class Marinamargulisbacteria; order DT-59; family DT-59; genus DT-59. The sequence continues at coordinate 1,746 of JABSQL010000459.1, read as the reverse complement.
GATTTTGTAACGCCCTGGCAAATAAGAGAAGCAGCGATATTTGCTCTTGAGAAGGGGTATACGTCCTATACTTCAAATCAAGGCCTTCCTGAACTTAGACTAGCGATCTGTGACTATGTGAAGGAACGGTTTGGTGTGCAATATCATCGCGATCATGAAACTATGGTCACCGTGGGTGTATCAGAAGGTGTCGATATTACACTGCGGGCATTACTCAACCCCGGAGATGAGGTCATTCTTCCAGAGCCCACTTATGTGTGTTATGACCCACTTGTTAAGCTTGCTGGGGGACGTGTGATATCTGTTGACACATCTAAATCTGGATTTATACCTGACCCGAAAGCCATTGAAAAAGCCATCACACCTAAAACCAAGGCCATTATTTTGTGTTCCCCCAATAACCCGACAGGTCGAGTCATTCCTAAGTCTATTCTTTTGAAAATTTCTAAGCTGGCTTTGAAACATGACATTTGGGTGATATCTGATGAAGTGTATGCTGAAATTTTATTTAAGGGAAAATACACCTCTTTTGCAGCCCTGCCCCACATGAAAGAACGGACTATTCTGTTAAGCGGTTTATCAAAGGCGTGGGCGATGACAGGGTGGCGGATAGGGTATATTTGTGCACCGGAAGAGGTGATATCCAGAGCCTTAAAAATTCATCAATATGCTATATTATGTGCACCGATTGCATCCCAAATGGCTGCAATAGAAGCACTTCGTCATGCCAGGAAACCCATTAAACAGATGGCTCATTCTTATTTACAGCGTAGAGACTTATTTGTAGATAGCCTAAACGATATTGGCCTTGATACCTTCACGCCAGAAGGTGCATTTTATTGTTTCCCTTCTATTCAAAAAACGGGACTTTCTTCCGAGGAGTTTGCGATCCAGCTTTTAGAAAAAGAGCGTTTAGCTGTGGTACCTGGATCTGTTTTTGGCAAAGGCGGCGAAGGGTATATTCGATGCTGTTATGCGTCTGAAATTGGTGAGTTAAAAGAGGCTCTCAAACGCTTTAAGCGTTTTTTGCTTTAGGGACTCGCCGCTATTCATTTTCCTTCTTCATGTTTACCTCCATTTTTTATGTTAAAATGAAGTCCGGGTGAGGATGAGCAGGTTTCTTTTGTCGGGAACTCTTGTATTCACCCATTTGTCCGGCCTTGTTGCTGTGCAGTAATTTTTAAACATCACCTCCTTTATGCATAAATACGCATATGCATATTACTGTATATCTGAGTTGTTGTAAATATGGATGATTTTAAATAATATGCAGGATACACAAATGAAAAAAAGAATAACAACTTCGCTTCGCGATGACTTAATTAAAAAACTTAAAAGACTTTGTATCGATAGAGATATGAGGTTCAACTCGCTTCTAGAAGAAGCCATTATTGATTACTTAAAAAAAGCAAATGCCTCGAAAACGAAGAAGATTTAAAGTAATAAAGAGGAAACTACATTCAAAATATTCGCATGTTATTCCGTTAATACTAATGGGTATAACTATGGTATCATACAAATTAGTATGATACATTAGTTTTTAACAGGAGGTGCTTGGATGACTATTCGATCCACTTTTACAATTGATGAAGAGAATTCTGCGTTTCTCATTAAACATTCTGAGGGCAACAAAAGTGCCTACATCAATCAGCTAATAACAATTGAAAGAATAAAAACTATGGAAGAATTGGTATTAAAGGCGAATCAAGAGGAAGCGGCGGATTTAGAGTATCAAAAAGAACTTTT
>JABSQL010000458.1 GCA_013215865.1 Candidatus Margulisiibacteriota bacterium | reverse complement strand
TTTTTATGATGTTCAAAAGAAAATAGAGCAAAAGCGAACCAACCAAAACAGACGTAGCCATATTTTTAGATTTTCAGGACTCGTTAGATGTGCAAATTGCAATAGACAATTGATTGGTGAAAAGAAAATTAACCGTTATGGAAAAGAATATATTTACTACTCTTGCTCATCCAGAGTGGAAAAACAAAGCTGTAATACAAAGGGCTATTTATCTGAGAAAAAACTCATTAAATACTATATTTCTGTCCTCGAAACATTGAAACTCAATGATAAAACATTTGAAAATCTCACCAAGGTTGTCAAGGAATATTTAAAATCCCAACACACTCACACACATGAAGAAATTAAGGACATCAAAACAAAAATAAAACGCCTTGAAGGCATGATCATGAAAACAGACGATCTCCTTACTCAAGGCACCATTGACCACGAAAAGTATTCAGAATTGAACATGAGGTATCAATCAGACATCAAAAAACATCAAGCTAAGTATAATGCCTTATTGAAGGTCAACACCGATATGCATATAGAAGCTTTAGAGGTTAGAAAGTTTTTAGGTAATATTCACGCCGTACTACCCCACATTGAGAATAAAAGAATTTTTTCCAGGCTTGTAAATGCCCTGACACGCAACTTTTTTTGGGATGGCGAAAAACTCCGTCATTAAGGGAAAAAACTCATGGAATATGCCCTTGATATCACGGGTTCGTCTCTCTTGGTAGCCCCACGGGGAATCGAACCCCGGTCGCCAGGATGAAAACCTGATATCCTAACCGCTAGACGATGGGGCCACGGACTAACCAGAACGGAAATTCTAACAATAAAGCCTGTTTTTGTCCATTCTATCCACCCAATGTTTGATTAAACATTTTTATTTTTTTCACTCTGAAATTTGATACTTTTTCCCGTACTTTTGTCGGATGCGCCTGTTGCTCTTTCTGTTTAATCTCAACCATTGTCAGACCTGGTGTATATTCTACCTCCAACGGGTCTGTCATCTCTTGCAAACGAAAAATGATGTCCCTCATTTTCTCTGAACTACGGATGATTAAGTCTACATAACGCTTCATACTTTCATCAAGAACCATTTGGCCTAACTTTTGAGCACCCACAAGCACAGCAGCTAGTGGGGAGTTTAACTCATGATTTACCGTGATCATCAAGTTTGTCATACCGGTTAACCGTTCACTTTTTACCAATTTCTCTTGCGACTTTTTAAGTGCCTCAGTCCTGTCTGTGACCTGATACTCGAGTTCTCTATTCCAACTCTTTAAATGGGTGCTAAGCGTTTTAAGACGTAACTGTGTATGAACCCGTGCCAAAATTTCATGCGCATCAATAGGCTTCGATACATATTCATCTGCACCTAAATTCAAACCGTATGACCTATCTTCTTTACTCTCTTTCGATGTCATTAAAATGATTGGAATCTCTTTAAATTGATCATAAAGAAAGTCTGTTTTAAGCCGTGAAGCAACATCATATCCACTCATAACAGGCATCATAAGATCCAGTAGAATTAAATCTGGATTCTCCCGCTCCACTTTTTCCAATGCTTCTAAACCATTTTCAGCCGTAATAACCCTGTAATGATTTCCAACCAATATATTTTGGAGCATTCTTACATTTTCAGAAATGTCATCAGCAATTAGGATGGTCTCTCCATTACCTTTTGCATCGTATGCAACCGGTTTCACCCTCACTCTTGGCTTCATTCCCTCAATATGTACCTTGGTAGACTGTTCCCCTCCCCCTGAACTTAATTTTTCACTCTCTACATCATCCTCTTTTTCAACCTCTCCTATTTCTTCATCTTGCGCTCTACCCAACAAAGTTTGAACCTTATCCAACAAGTTTTCTTGGGCAAAAGGCCAGGTAATAAAATCATCTGCTCCCACTTTAAAGCCCGCTACTTTATCTGGCTCTGTTTCTTTTACCATCACCAAAATAATGGGCACTGCTTTGTACTCAGGTATTTGGCGAATCTTTTGAGACAGTAAAAACCCATCCATCCCCGGCATCATTCCATCCAAAATAAATAGATCCGGCTTTATAAATGCAAGCTTTTCTAGCGCTTCTTCTCCTGACAACGCAGGAATAACGCCATACCCCTGTGACTCAAGAAACATAGAAATAAACTCTACATTTGGAGAATAATCATCGACTACCATGATCTTGGCAGGATAGGACCTATCCTTAGCTGCCGGCAGAATCATTTTTGGCTGAAACGCTTCGCATGGCAAAGTAAAGTAGTATGTTACCCCTTTTTCAATACTATTTTCCACCCACATATTCCCTTTATGCCCTTCAATAATTCGCTTAGAAACAGCTATATTTACGCCATTATGATCTTGATTAATCATGGAATGATGAAATACTTTTTCTTCTTCTGGTGGTGTTTCTCTTGTGATTGAAAGTATCACTCCCCTATCTATAAACGAATAAGAAGCCACATTCTCAGGTAAGTCATGCAACGAAAATCGTGATGCAGATATGACAACAGATCCTCTTTCAGTGTGTTTTATAACGTCACTCACAAGAGAGTGTAACACCTGGTATATTTTCTTCTCATCACCAAAACATATCGGCAATAATGGATCTATTTTTGACCGCATTTTGATTCTCTTTTCCCCAATTATACCTTTGGAAAATACGATGCACTCGGAAATAAGCGCAGGGATCTGCACAGGCTTCACAGATATATGAGTAGATTTTACATCAAATTGGTCCCCACCAATCCATCGATTTAATATGTCCTGAACATGTAACACGGACTTGTTCGCTGCAGCCGCCCGTTTTTTTAATCCCTGTTCCTTAGGATTTTCATTCTCAAATCCCTTTAAAAATTTTGAAATAGCGAACAATGGTGCTTTTATATCCCTTTCGATTTGATTTAAATTGAGATCATGAATGTGATGGTACGACACAAGTTGATTAATGGCTTGATTCTTATTTCGAAATATTTTCACCATCTTTTGATATTGTTTATGTCTCACAACCCTCCCACTATCAAATAAGGTGATACATAAAGACAACACCATGATTGATAAACAAATGTATAACTCGTATATCACCACCCTAATATCCACACCTACCTTAATAGACGCCAAAATGAGACCAAAACCCACTAGTGTTGAGACAGCCCCTATACATGAAAAACGGGCATTCTTAAACCCTTTTATAAGGGCATATGTAGAGGCGCCAACCCAAAACAATAATGTCAACCCAATATTAACAGCCGCAAGCCTATATCCGTACAACGAGGGCGTTAGAAACATCAAAATAGATAATATACAAAAGTTTGGAAGCATATAAACAGACCATTTATACTGTTGCTTAAATAAGACTTTTATTGGCAGCGTTACCATGCAAAACTGGATGATCAAATATAAGATCACGGGAGTAAGAACAGGCCAAACAATGGGCCAACGTGATAAAATCACTCCTACTACTATTAAAAAAATAAAAAGGACTTCTTTCTTTTTAAATGTCATATAAATCCCAGAACTAAACAGGCATATAAGCAACAGAAATCCATAAAACATCCCCCTAAATAACTGATCTTTAAAAATCTGGTCCACCATTGCACCCTGTGTCATCAACGATAATCCAAACATAAGAAATTTATGGGATTGTAATCGAACAAAAATCTCACCAGAATATTCTGGGGTTAGGATTGACAAAGGGATGGCCCCAAACCCCAAAACATGACCCTCTTTTTTTTGTTGAAGCCCTGCCTGAATGACCTGATATCCACCCTTAGGACTGGGCAAATATATGTCCAAAAAATCAATTAAGTGTGTTGGAAATGTCAGTACCCAGTTTGGATACTGAACATGTGAAGGAATGTTAAAGCGAATCCAATATGCACTGTCTGAAAAGCCGGGTCTAAATCGCCCTCTGACCACACCCTCAAATGCATTTTTATGCTCACCTTTAATATCTCCCAAGTCCAAGTTACCTGACTTGTCTTCTAAAATCTGCATCTGAGATGCCAATGAAATGACACCTGAGCCCTGCATACTCCCAAGGCCAGAAGCCATAAGGCCACTCGAAAAAAATATTATACTAGCCACCCAATAGATAAAGCTCAAAAAGAATGGCTTACTTGTTAAATTTTTTAAGATAATCTTCACCCTCTCACATATCGTTATCAAACACAGATATCTTATCAAATTTTCGCTTATTATCCAATAAAATATTTATTAATATGATATAATCCCGAACACTATGAGACGATTAAGAATCTGGGCACTCGCAACACGCCCCAAAACCCTTCTAGCATGTATTTGCCCTGTTGCAGTCGGAACATTCATGGCTGCGCAAGAAAACCATTTTCATCTAACCACTGCCATTTTTACCTTTCTAGGTGCTATATTTATTCAAGTTGGCACTAACTTTGCAAATGATTACTTTGATTTCATTAAAGGCGCGGACACACACACTCGGTTAGGTCCCACACGAGCAACACAAGCAGGCTTGGTTTCCCCTCAATCTATGAAAGCAGCATTTTGTATCACTTTTTTTCTGGCGTTTCTGTCAGGCATCTATCTCATGGTTCGAGGCGGATGGCCGATTATCGCTATTGGCATTTGTTCTATCATTTCTGGAATTTTATATACAGGCGGACCATACCCATTGGCCTATATGGGTTTAGGAGACTTGTTTGTCCTCGTCTTTTTCGGACCAATCGCTGTTGGAGGGACCTATTTTCTACATACTTTCTCTATCTCCATGGAGGTACTGATGATCGGCCTATCTATTGGCTTATTAGCCACTGCAATATTGACTGTAAACAATTTAAGAGACGTCGTTCAAGATCAACGAGCAGGTAAAAACACCCTTGTGGTTAAATTAGGCGTCAGATTTGGAATACAATTTTATATTGCTTGTATACTCGGTGCCTCTATCATACCTCCATTTTTATACTTATTTACAGGAAATCATTCTGGATTAATCGTCACACTTTTAACAATTCTGTTTGCAATACCATTGTTCTACCAGGTCAATCAATCAGACCGTGACCTAAACCCCATTTTATCCAAAACAGCTGCTTTGTTGTTGATTTTTACCATTTTACTTTGTGTAGGTTATGGATTAACATAGTCGCCGAATGCGTTTAACACATACTCAACCAACCATCCATCACCATAGACCCGTCTTTGTTATTTCTCTTTCATTAGAGTCAGGTCACGAAGGACAAGGTGAGTGTGCACCTTTGCCAGGGTTTAGCCACGAAACGATAGAAACCGTAGAAAAAGAACTCACCATCGCTAAACAGGTTTTAGTGGATTTTTCAGAAACCATTACGGCCCCTTTTTTAACCACACTTTCTCAATTTCATGACTATGTATACCCTTTTCACTTTTCACCCAGCGTGATGTTCGGATTAGAATCTGCTTTGCTTGATGCGTACTCCTATAAGTTTAAAACACCCCACCACCTCCTCATTCATGCATCATCGCCTTCATCTGTCTCATCAAATGTACTGCTGATGGGCTCAAAAGATGAGGTATGGCAAAAAGCATCCACAATGGCAAAAAAAGGGATGACTGTCTTTAAACTCAAATTGGGTCATCTTGAAGCGATTGAAGCCCTTCAGTTAGTCGCCTCGGTTAGAGATCGAATTGGACCTTCTTCACAGCTTAGACTGGACATCAACCGTGCTTGGTCTCTCAATACAGCACAGCATATGATTCAGGATTTATTGCCCTACAACATCAGCTACATAGAAGAACCCCTTCAATATCCTCATGATTTACGTTCTTTATTCAAAAAAACCCCCATACCCATTGCTTTGGATGAGACGCTTCAACAAGCTGAATCTATTTTCCTACAAGAAAACCATATCATTCTCACAATGCAAAATAATAATTCTGATACATGCGTGAAGCTAAAAGCATCCAACATTGGTGCCTTTGTATTAAAACCCACTCTCATTGGCGGTATTTCAAGAACCATTCAGTTTGCAAATATAGCCAAACAATTAGGAATACCTGTTGTGATCAGCTCCAGTTATGAATCTCCTATTGGGACATCTTGTCTTTCAGCCATCGCTTCTGGACTTTCTCCCAATGATACCCACGGAATAGATGTATGAAATGCCCCGTTTATAGCACTAGCCTTGCATTTCCAGATCATCCTGCTATTGAAGAAGGTAAACATATCATCACCTATCAAGAATTGCACCAGCTTATCACAAGGTGTGTCTCTGGATTAGAACAATGGGGACTTCATTCTGGTCATTATGTTGGGATCTCTTTGCCCCCCACCATTAAAACTATAGCCCTCATGTTTGGACTTTTGAGACTGGGCATTGTTATTTTCCCTGTTAATCCAAAGTTTCCCAAGCCTTCACGACATACTTTCTTTGAAAATATTTCCTGCAAAATTGTACTTGACAAGGTAAGTGATATTCCATTTTTATTTACAAAAACATCGCAAAACGATGTTTCTCCCCATCAACATGCTACAGCCATTTTAACTTCTGGGACAACTGAAAGTAAAATAGCGATTCATACGCTTAACAACCATATTTCAAGTGCCATTAATTCTCAGGAAAATATCCCAGTAGAACCAGGAGACAAATGGCTGATGTCACTTCCATTATTCCACGTCAGTGGATTATCTATTTTATTCAGATGCATCTTACATGGGGCCACTATTGTCATTCCCACAGAAAAAGAACCCATTATTTCGTCTTTACACAACCACTCTATCACCCATGTATCAATGGTATCTACACAGCTCAACCGTTTGCTAACATCATCCCCGTTTGTTATTCCTCCAACCCTAAAAGCAATTTTGTGTGGCGGTGGCCCCATTGAACCCTCTCAAATGTCTACCGCCCTAGAGAAGGGTCTACCTCTATTTCAAACCTATGGAATGACAGAAATGTCATCTCAAATCACCACAACATTACCCAACACCACAGATTTTTCCCATTGTGGAAAATGTCTTCCAAATATCCATATTCGTTTTTCAGGAAATAAAGAAATATTGGTGAAAGGCCCCACACTGTTCAGTGGCTATTTCAAAAATGGGCATGTAACACTCCCTCTGGACGTCAATGGTTTTTTTCAAACAGGTGATCGTGGCTATTTCAACCCAGAAGGAAATCTCGTCATTCTTGGAAGAAATGACCGAATGTTTATCTCCGGCGGTGAAAATATTTTTCCTGAAAATATTGAATCTCAAATTTTGCTGCTGAAGGGAGTCATTTCTTGTCACATAACCCCTGAAAAGGATATAGAGTTTGGTCTTCGGCCCGTTGCTGACATCAAAATCCTTCCTAAAGTAAACGTATCATTGCTTGAAAATCAAGTTGAAAACATATTTCCTAAACACTCACGTCCTGTTCTGAATATGACGACAACCACTTCCCATGGTAGTATCTAGACTCTAAATTTAATGTTTTAGGAGGATACCTATGTCATATTCACAAATTCAAACTATTCTTCAAGATGATGCAACCTACTTGCTAGGTCATTCATCTAAAACCATATCTAAAAAAGATCTTCATCTCCCCGGACCCCATTTTGTGGACCAAATATTTTCATCATCTGATCGGAATATCCGAGTCCTTAGAAGCTTAGAAACCCTTTTTAACACCGGCCGGCTTTCCGGAACAGGATATCTATCAATATTACCAGTGGACCAAGGCATTGAGCATACTGCTGGTGCCTCTTTCGCACCCAACCCCGCCTACTTTGATCCAGAAAACATCGTTAAATTAGCGATTGAAGGAGGCTGTAATGCGGTTGCAAGTACATTGGGGGTATTGGGTATTGTGGCCAGAAAATATGCCCACAAAATTCCTTTTATTTTAAAATTTAACCATAATGAACTGTTAACTTATCCGAATAAACATGATCAAATTTCTTTTGGTTCTATTAAACAAGCCTATGACCAAGGCTGTGTTGCCGTGGGAGCCACTATTTATTTTGGGTCAGAGGAAAGTAATCGGCAAATCATAGAAGTCTCTGAGGCATTTGAATATGCCCATGAACTGGGCATGGCAACTATATTATGGTGCTACTTACGAAACAGTGGATTCAAGAAAGATGGGGTTGATTATCACTTATCGGCAGATTTGACCGGCCAAGCAAACCACTTGGGTGCGACAATCAAAGCAGATATTGTCAAACAAAAACTCCCAGAAAATAACGGTGGATTCACTGCCATCAATTTTGGTAAAACTCATGATAAAGTGTACTCACAATTGTCATCTGACCACCCCATTGATCTATGCCGTTATCAAGTTGCAAACAGTTATATGGGCCGAATAGGACTCATTAATTCTGGTGGAGCTTCAGGTTCTAATGACATTCAAGATGCCGTATCAACTGCTGTCATCAATAAACGTGCGGGTGGTATGGGGTTGATCTCAGGACGAAAAGCCTTCCAAAAGCCATTTAAAGATGGGGTATCTTTATTACATAATGTCCAAGATGTTTATTTATGCGAAAAGGTAACGATTGCATAAGTTTTATTTTCTAGTGTTACACTGCTATTGATGGAAAAATGCGCGAATATCTGTCTCTTTCTCCATCGCATCTTTTTGACCTAGCTCGATTAGCCTTCCTGTATACGATGGTTCGAATAACAAATAACTAATTAAATCAGATGCTTCTTGGGACGTACCCAGTCCATGGATAAAATGCAGAATCGTTTTAGGCATATGTTCTGCTTCTTCAGATGCAATTATCCCAAGATCCTGAGAAGGCCTTATCATGAGTACATCGACCTTCTTTAAGGGCGTTTCAGCTGTTTCATGCACAAATTTCAATGTGTGATTAATCCGTGTTAACCGCTCATAATCATAGTCGATGGCATCTAACAAAACAGAATTTAACAATACTCCCAATATTCTAGCTGGGGTGGGTGACATGTCCATATGTTCCATAAGTTTATTTTCTTTCCGCCTCACACCCACAACAATCAACTTTTGAGCCCCTAATTTAATGGCTGGACTAAGAGGCGTATAATTTCTTAAACTCCCATCACCATAATATTGCCCATCTAATTTGATTGGGGGAAACAACATGGGAATCGCAGTAGACGCCATGATGTGTTCAGGAGTGATGTTTGCTGCTAATCCTTTTCTTCTCAACCTTTCCCAAGGTTCCACACCGGCACCTCCCTGAAAAAAAGTTCGGCTATTTCCTGAAGAATAATTCACTGCTGTTAACGCGAGACTATGAATATATCCTTTATCAATATTTTCCTGAATTTTTTGAAATTTAATTCCACGTTGTATTAATTCCATTAACGGCTCTGTATTCAATAGTGCACGTGCCTTTTTCTTGGGAGAGAGCCCGCCACTTGAAAGCTCTAAAAGCCATCTCAGTCCAATTCCTGCCATTGATAACAAATCAATGCGGTATACTTGTTTGGTGGAAATCCGTGTCCATAGTCGAACCAAACGTTTACTAGCAATCGTCATGTCCTCTGCGAATGACGACAAATAAGTGGCGTTAATTGCACCCGCACTTGTCCCCGTAAGGACTGGAAAAGGATTCACAATGCCCATGTCATCTGTAATTTCTGTGATTGCTCGAATAACGCCCGCTTGGTACGCGCCTCTAGCACCACCACCTGTTAACACCAATCCAATTTGGGAGCTGTCAGACATATTATTAGTGTAACACTATAAATAGAGTTTCGCATTATCCTGTCGCTCCAAAGTGATAATGTCCTAATTGTCCAAAGTGAAAATGTCCTAAATCTGATAAAGTCATGCTCTAGAAAGGAGTATGCAAAATGGAGGGCAAGATTATCATGAGTCGAAAGGAATTTGATCGAGTTAAAGTGC
>JABSQL010000457.1 GCA_013215865.1 Candidatus Margulisiibacteriota bacterium | reverse complement strand
TTCACGAACCCTTTCAGGGAATCTATCATGAACACCAAATACCAAGGGGATACCAAATCCTTTCTGTGTAACGCGAACCGAGTCTCTCGTTATACTGACATTAACAACATCTTTAAGTGGCATAAAACACCTCCTTTTGATTTTAGGCACTAAAAAAGGCGAGCTTCGTTGGGAAATCCCAAGAAAACTCGCCTCTGTTGTCGGTAAACCTTTCGGTCACCGTTTTCAGTTAGCGCTATCCTAATCTCATGATATCAGGTATTTACTTCTTGAGGAATGTAGGGATTGAAACTTAATGAGTATTTTTAGAATTTACAAATCAAGAAGTTCAGTGATTTAATGGTAGAGAAATAAGATTAAGTGGGGCAGCCATTTATTATACAAATAAGAGGAGTTACTATATGAAAACGATATTAAAGTGGCTATTAGGAATTGGGGTGTTTGTTGTAGTATTAATTACAGGCCTTTTTATTTTCACATCTGGAATGTCAGGTACTGTAGAGGACTTTTTTCTGGCAGTTCGAGAAAAAAATACTGAAAAAGCATATTCTCTATTATCTGACGATTTTAAATCGATAACAACACAAGAAATACTGATACAATATTTAGAAAAGAACGCTCTAGATAAGGTTCAATCTACTCATTGGGAAAATCGATCTAGGAGTGGTGTCAGAGGCACCTTAACAGGGTCTGTTACAACCACGTCCGGTGGAGTTGTTCCTATTTCGGTTAGTCTAGTAAAAGGGTCATCGGGCTGGAAAATTTATGCTCTCCAAAAACCGTTATCAGGTATTCAAGATGAATCAACCTCCGGCCAAAAGATGCCGTCAGAAAGCGATTTGGTTAAGCTGGTTTCAGAAACAACCTCCATTTTTGCGATCTCTCTAAATGAAAAAAGCATGTCTAGATTTCATAGTTATATTGCAGAAAGGTGGAAGCAAGAGATTGATGTTAACGTTTTAGATAATGCATTCGCCCGGTATATTAAAAGCGGTATTGATTTGACTGTTTTAGAAAAATACAGCCCTCAGTTTAGCTCAAAGCCATCAATCAATGAGGATGGGCATCTTCAAGTAAAAGGAAAATATACAACAAAGCCTGACGAATTCTTTTTCGATTACCAATATACATATGAGGGCCTTGGGTGGAAGTTGATGGGGATTAATATTCAGGTTAAATAAATCGTATATGATAACTTAATACCTTATGAATCAACTTGAAACAATTCACAAATACAGAATAAACCTTTTGGTCACCGTTTTCAGTTAGCTTTATCCTAATCTCATGATATCAGGTATTTACTTCCGGAGGAATGAAGGGATTGAATTTGTAAAAGAAGGACTTATATTATCCTCGCAAAAAAGAAGGGGAATTATAAGGGACGAAAACCTATACTACCCTGCCTAGATAGAATTCGCCACAATCCGATAGAAGTGCCTTTTTTCCAAAAACTTTCTTAAATAATTCTGGTTTTTCTTTCCTTAATTTTTCAAGGAGTATTTTTACATCTCCATTACCTTCCGAATAAGACAAAAAGTTGTTAGTACCATTGACTGGTTTCGAAAATCTAGGTAGATTGGTTTTTGTTAATATGAATTTTGCTTCTTGGAATTTTTGTTTAATAAGATCAATATATGTATCCTTTAATTCCTTATCCCCATGAAAATACAAAACAAAATCTGCAACGTTATTTTTCGAGTTTGATTTCTTTGAAATACGAATCTTGAATGAATTGGGAATGGGCATGCCCTTCGACTTCATTTCATTGATAAGATTGAGCAACTCTTTTGTAACCGACCATTTATTTTCTCTATAGTTCTCATTTGCTGCAATTGAGAGATGTATTTTGTGTGTTTTATATTCGTTTTTTAACATCAAAGTAAATAATTTAAACAGACTTGATGGGTTTGTACGATCGTTATTAAGATCGAAAAAATTAACTCCCGCTTTATTGCATAAATCAAAGGGTGCATCATCACCTGATGGCAATGTATTATTTAGCATATATTTAAGAATCAGTATTGCTCCGTTC
>JABSQL010000456.1 GCA_013215865.1 Candidatus Margulisiibacteriota bacterium | reverse complement strand
GCACTTTAACTCGATCAAATTCCTTTCGACTCATGATAATCTTGCCCTCCATTTTGCATACTCCTTTCTAGAGCATGACTTTATCAGATTTAGGACATTTTCACTTTGGACAATTAGGACATTATCACTTTGGAGCGACAGAGATAACGGTGTTAGGGGGCGCTGTCAAAGCGTGTTTCCAAGCAGGAATTATGTTTCATATCAGGTTGGTTCCATGTTATACTGTATGTATTCTAAATCGGAGACAGGAGAGGGGATTTGGCATGGAAGTAAAAATTGGAGTAGAGATTGAGGATGAAAGCAATGTTTCTGATGTAGCAGTCTCAGAAGTGAGGTTTTTACCATCAGATCTGGTTACTTTTTGGAAACGGTGTGGTTTGACTGCAGATTTTATGGCTGAGTACCAGTCTTTCAATTTTGAGGATGCCGAAAAAGCGACAAATATTCTCTCATCTGTTGTTAATGAACTTTTGGAAAATGCTGTAAAATTTTCCACGGATAAAAATGAGCCTCTATGTTTAAGTATGTCATATTCAGGCGAACATCTTGATATTATCGTTAAGAATATTGCAGATAGTGAAAGTGCTGAAATTTTTAAAAAATATGTCCAAAATATAATGACCAAGGATGTGGAAAGATTATTTTTTGACCAACTCGAGAATATCTCTGACAAAGGCCCAGAAGAATCTCGATTAGGATTATTAACGATTGTAAAAGATTTTGGCGGGCAGTTGGGTCTTAATATATCGCCGCATAATCAAAATGGGATGCATAAAATTACATTAAAGGTGGTATTAAACAAAAAGGAGGTAGAAATGTTATGAGTATTACCAAAGAATACGAAATAGAGTTAATGGAAAATAAAGTAAAGGTGTCAGGGGTGTTAAGATTACTTTCTCCAAAAGAGTACGAAGAACCTTTTAGACAGGTAAAGGATCACATGGCGGAATGTAAAGGGGAGTATGTCGTGGATGTTTCCGAATTAACATTCTTGAATAGTTCAGGCGTAACAGCCATTGCTCAAATTGCAATCGAAGCTCGGCAGAGAGATTTACCGCTCAAAATTTGTGGAAGTGATCAAATTCCATGGCAAAATAAAACATTAACTTCTCTTAGTAAACTGTGGGATAAAATTACAGTTGTGTTTGTCTCTACAAGTTAAGGTTTAACTTTGTGGGTAATACTTAGCTTTTCAAAACCTGTTGGATGGTTCTTAAAAGGGTGTCGATTTTAAAAGGTTTAAACAAAAATTGCTGAACAGATAAATCAGAGCCATATGTGTCAACAAAGGTCACTTTGTCAAAGGCAATTGTGGTTAGTGCAATAATACGTACACTCGGGTTCAATTTTTGTAGCGATTTGATGGTAGATTTTCCATCCAGTGTGGGTAGAGACATATCTTGTAATACAAGTTTAATGTCTTTCTTGTGTGAAGCTAACATAGCGATGGCTTCTGGGCCATCATCCACTTTTATAGTTTTGTACCCATTTTTTTCAAGTCCGAAGGCAATGATTTCTCTTACGGATTCTTCATTTTCTACAATCATTACCGTTTCATTATTTCCTTGTGGTAAAGTTTCAGATGCTATTGATGTTAATTCTTTTTCCTCACTTTTAGAGTGGGTATCATTTACAAATGGAAAATAAAGATCAAAAGTGGTGCCCACGTTTTCAATACTTCTACACCGAATAAATCCTTTGTGACTTTTAATGATCGTTTTTACAGTTGAGAGACCCAGTCCTGTACCCTTATCAATGGATTTAGTGGTAAATAATGGTGTAAATATTTTATCTATTATATTCTTAGGGATACCCATGCCTGTGTCTGAAAATGCAATATGTATATAGTGACCTGGATGTGCATCTTCTTCCATTTCTGCGTAGGTTTTATCAATAATCTCTTTTTCACACATGATTGTAATCGTGCCACCTTCAGGCATAGCGTCCCTTGCATTGATTACCAAATTCAAGAATATCTGGTGTAATTGAGTTGGGTTTCCAAAAGTACTATAGCTGTCACTTTCCATAATCCGCATGAGTTTTATATTTCTAGGAAATGTTTCTTGGACAAGTTGTTCAATATCTTTTAATAAATAATTGAGGTCTAAAGCTTGCAAATTACCTTCCAAACCTCTCACATAACTCAAAATTTGCCTTACAAGAGAAGCGCCCCGTTCTGCACTTTTCTCGATGAGTTTGATCAATTGCTTACTTCTTTTATCTTGCATATTATTGTCTAACGTTTTAAAAATCATAAAGAAAGGCGCCAATACATTATTTAAATCATGTACAATTCCGCTCGTAATAAGCCCAATGTTTTCCATCCTTTGGGACTGAACAAATTGTTGTTCCAAATGTTTCAAATCAGAGATATTTGAATTTATAATCAAAAATGCTCTTGGATTATTTGATTGATCCCTTACAAGACTCCAGCGGCTTTCTAGAACAATCTGATGGCCGTCAGGTGCTGTGCTTTGTAGATGACCTCTCCACTCTCCTGTTTTAAGAACTTCTTTTTGAATATTTTGAAGTTGTTTTGATTGAGATCCTCTTAATACGAGTTTTTTAATTTTTTGGCCCAATGCATTTTGAGAAGAGATATCATAAAGTTTTTCTGAACTTTTATTCCAAAAAGTCACTTTTTGATCCATATCACACACCCAAATAATATCTGTTGCGTTATCTAACAGGACTTCTTGATCTTGAATGAGATCTGTTTTGTGTTTTTTCTCAGTGATGTTTTTTCCAATCAAAGCCATACAATTAATCGTATTATTTGAGATTTTGCAGGGATATATCGTCCATTCAAAATATTGGGTTTGTTTTTTATTTCTTTGGACCTCTATTTCCAGGGTAGCACTACTTCCCTTCATAGACTGACGAACTGCGGCTGCCAATTGATCTGCATACTCATGTTTGCCCAGAACAAACTCTAGAGTATTCCCGATTGATTCCTCAGAGGATATGTTGAATTCAGAGGAAAAAGTATCGTTGATCGCTTCTATCGTTAAATTTTGGTTGACTAGGCAAATTAAATCATGGGAAGAATTTACAATAAACTGATATTTAAGGGTTAAATCAGAGAGAGAACTCTCATTTTCATGTGCATGTTTTACCGTTGTGTCCAAAATAATATCAAGATCTGCTTTATCTTGTTCTATCGTGGTTGTTTTTGTCAAAAGTTGGTCGAAATTTTCTAACATTTCATTGAGTAAGGTGGGGTTTTTAATAAGAGATTTCAACTGGTCCTTATTGTTCAAATAATCTTGAACTAGGTAGTTAGAAATGGGTTTGTTTTGATACGTATTTTTCATTTTATTTCTCATATGAATAACGTGGTCAGTTCTATATTATAGCATATTCAGTTTGAAAATATTTTAAAGACGGCAGACATTTAAATTGAGTAAAAGTATTATTCATCATTGACACCGTGCGAATGAGTGGTATACAATAAAACAAAACCGGGTTCGAACCCAGTACATTAAAAGCTAAGGATTCACCATGTTAACGTCTTCTCAGAAAAAAGTATTTGATTATATATGTAGTTTTATAAAGGAATATGAATTTCCGCCTGCGTATTCTGATATTGCCAAACATTTTGACTTTTCTTCAGATGGAACTGTCAGGACATATTTGGGCATACTTGAAAAAAAAGGGTATATAAAGAGAATGGGTACAGCCCGCGGCATACAAATATTAAAACCTTTAATACCGCTGTCTATTCCAATTGTTGGGACCATCTCTGCAGGAGATCTTAAGCTTGCTATAGAGGAACATATTGGAACCCTTGTTGATGTTCAGGAACTACAATATGCACCGGATCGATTTGCCTTGAGAGTTTCAGGAGATAGTATGAAAGATGCGGGTATTTTGGATGGGGATTTGGCGATCATTCAAAAAACGCAAGCTGTTCAAAATGGGCAAATTGCAGCAATAGTATATGAAGATGAAGCGACTTTAAAACGGGTTTATTTTGAAAAGGACAAAGTGCGTCTCCAACCTGAAAATGAATTGTATCAGCCCATTTTAATACCCCGAAGAGAATTTGATAAAACTTTAGTAGGTAAATATATTGCCTTGGTTCGTAAAGCCAGGTAAATCACTACCCTCCATGATTACCCACATCGCTTGTTTGGATATGGATTGTTTTTTTGTTTCTGTAGAGAGACTGTTGAATCCAAAATTACTTCATAAACCCCTCATCATTGGTGCGAAACCATCCCATAGAGGGGTCGTGTCTGCATGTTCATATGAAGCAAGAAAATGTGGGGTTACATCTGGTATGTCTTCAGCTCAGGCGTATCAGTTATGTCCTCTTGGTATCTTTATGTCACCACGAATATCAGTTTATAAGTCATATTCAAGATCTGTATACCGGTATTTATCTTATTATTTACCCATTGTTGAGCAAGCATCCATAGATGAGTTCTATTTAGATTTAACAGGATGCGACAATTTATTTGGGAACATTGGAAATTTCTTATGGCAATTAAAATGTAATATGACAAAAGATATTGGCATTCCCTGTAGTGTGGGGATGGGAACCAACAAATCTGTGGCCAAGATAGCGTGTAAGTTGGCTAAACAAGAAGGAATGGTTCGTGTGCTTCCAGGTGAGGAAGACTCCTTTCTCAACCCTTTTCCTGTATCGTTAATTCCTGGGGTGGGGCCCATAATGAATAAAAAACTTAAAGACCAATCTATTTCATATATTTCTGATATTCAAAGCAAGAGTATGGCAGAATTGACGCGTCTCTTTGGAAAATTAGGAACGTCATTATTCTTAAAGGCAAGAGGTGTGGGGAGTTCAAATTGTCAAAAAAAAAGAATTCAAAAATGTATGAGTCATGATATTACATTTGCAGCAGATTTAGATAATATACAAGTTTTGAAGAAATCCCTATTAACAATAAGTTCAGGGGTTTGTAAACGTTTGAGAGAAAAGGGTAAAAAATGTTCTTTAGTGATACTCAAAGTCCGATTCTCAGATTTTAAAACCATTACGAAACAACGAATGATAACTCCTACAGATGCAGACAGGGATGTATACCATGCTGCATTGATTTTGTTCCGCCTCATTTTTCAGAGACACCGGAAAGTTCGCTTATTGGGAATCTCTTTGGGAGGACTCAATGATGATGATTTATTAATGCCT
>JABSQL010000455.1 GCA_013215865.1 Candidatus Margulisiibacteriota bacterium | reverse complement strand
GCCACTTCGGAGGAGCTGAATTTGGGGAATTCGTTTCATTATGTCAATATTCGATTGTTGCCTGGTGTATGGCAGAGTAGTAAGAATCAAACTGCACATGGCATGGTAGATTCACCGTATACAGGCGCATTGCCCCTCCTTAATTTTAATAGAAAGCTTGGTGGTTTGGACTTTGCAGCAAAACAGACTGTGTTGGCGGAAATGGTAGAGTGGCTCATTGGCAAAAAAATGGTGGAGCCAAATAAAATAACTGAAATGATATTTGCAAATATTAATGACATTCATACCGTATCAGACATGGCAAGAGTAGTGGGGTTATCTCCACGTCAACTCCAGCGTACTCTTAAAAAAACGACACAGTTTGCTCCACACGATTTTTTGAAAGTACTGCGATTACAACAAACCTTGGGAGGTAATGATGATGGGTTGTCCTATGCTGATCAATCACATTTCATACGATCTTTTCGCAAAGCTACAGGTTACACACCAGGGAAATATGACGAAACATTTGATGTCTGATTTGTTCTATACGACTCCCAATTGATCAGCTAATCTAAGAGTGGCAACAAAATAAAAAAAGGAAAGGAGTAACGATGAGAAAAATAGGGTATTTTGATATATATGTTGATGAAATGGATCGCGCACAGCAGTTTTATGAGCAGGTGCTTGATACAACGCTTTCAAAGATGGATGACCCCAATGACGATAGTGTTCAAATGCGGGTGTTCGAGGACGATTATCGGTCCCATGGCGCAGGAGGTGCATTGGTGAAAGTGAAGGGAGCAAAGCCGGGTCCTGGGGGTACAATGGTTTACTTTACTTGTGAAGATTGTGCCATTGAAGAGGGTAGAGTTGTAAGGGCTGGTGGCAAAGTGGTTAGGACAAAGTATGCCATCGGGGAGCATGGGTTTGTATCCATTGCCCGTGATACGGAGGGGAATATGATCGGCTTTCATTCGATGAAGTAGGGTGTTTTATGCGAATCTTCTGATAAGTGGGCCTCAAGAAATAGTGATGGATTGTGGATTGAAGTAACTGTATTGTAAAATGAAGCGGAATAGAAAAAATGCAAGCAGGAGGGTTAAATGTCTGATAAAACAAAAAAAGGATGTTGTCTTTGCGGTTTGATCAAGGTGACTATCAGCGATTTTAGTGAAAAAGTTGGCGCCTGTCATTGCGGGATGTGTAGAAAATGGGGAGGGGGACCTTTTATGGCAATTAATTGTAAAAATAATGCATCGTTTGAAGGAAAAGAAAATATATCCATATTTAATTCATCGGAATGGGCTGAACGTGGCTTTTGCAATCAATGTGGTACCCATCTTTTTTATAGGGTTAAAAATACCAATCAACATTTTATACCATTAGGTTTGTTTGAAAACTATGATAAATTTGTGTTTAATCATCAGATCTTTATTGATAAGAAGCCAGAAATATATAGTTTTGAAAATAAAACGAATAATATGACTGAAAAAGAAGTTTTTGCTCAATTTGCTTCAATGTAACTATATTGAATTGAAGAGGTTATCTCAATTTTCCATGGCACCAAAAGAAAAAGATTTTTATAACTTCTTAACATAAAACATCTTCTTCACTATTCTTTTTCCATTAACCTGTATTCCAAGCTCATGATTTCCTGGGTAGAGGGTGCGAGTTGTCATTTTTTCAATAAGCTTGTGACTTTTTGTGATGAGAACAGGTACATTTCTTTTAAGTGATCGCTTAGAAAGTTTGAATACCTTTTTGCTACTGAGTTTGCCCAACTTATTCTGAAAATAAATAATATAGTCGATAATGACATTCAAATCATCTTTTGAGGAGATCAAAAAAGAAAAATTAAGAGTTGTATTTAATATTACTTCTTTTGGAATGACGAATTCAGAAAGTATTACTTTTGGAGAAGGAGAAAATCCCATCAATTCCATTGCCTTAGGGTTTCCTTGCTTTACAAGGGTACGTAGTGCATGGTGGATGATATAATTTATCTCTTTAGGTGTTTGTTTTAGTGATCTTTTCCACTTGGAAAGGGTGTTTATTACAAGGTCCGGATCAATTTTTGAAATATCATTCATATGGTTTGCCACGGAGCGCGTGACGTATCTTGTGTTATCAGAAAACAGATTGTCGAGTAATTGAAGGGGCTCTGAAATAGAAATATGAATTTTTTGCGACCATGGGAGTTTGGGGCGTGCTCCTTCACTTGCTAATCTTCTGACATGATAATGAGAATCTGTGCTCCATATTAACAGTGCATTAAGTGTTTCTTTAGGAAATGCGTTCAGAAAATAGCGGATAGCATCTTCTGCAGAAAATCGTTTTGTGATTTTATACAATGCATTAAGGGAATGTCGTAAATATTTTTTGGTACACCCATATTGTGCAACATATTCTCCATATGGGGCATAAATAAAATCTCCAAAATCATTATCAGAGAGAGCAGGATCATTTGGGTCTGGTAATGCATCGAGGAGAATACTGATTGCTTCTAAATAGTCATTGGGTAAGTATCTATATAAGACATTTGTTATCCAAGATATACGGGCCTTTAGTTCAAGTTCGGGAAATTTTGTGATGACATCTTGAACAAAATCGTTTGAATTGAATGACGGATACACCTTATGAATTTCTCCAGAAATTTTCTCAACTTTCTCTTTGTTAAATAGTGTATCCTTGAGTTGTATTTTTTTGTTCATTTTATTTCGTAATGACGTAGTGTAACATTGTTTCTTTAATTTCTTCCATTTCTTGAAGTAATTGTATTGTATACGAAGGGTGTTAGAATAAATAGCTAACAGGAGTACCAAGTGACAACACATATGGCAACAATTAAGTGGAATCGAATAAAAGATGAGCTTTTTGTGGACAATAAGTTTAGTCGTGGTCATGAGTGGATCTTTGATAGCGGAACAGTTGTGGAAGCTTCTTCATCTCCTCATATTGTACCGATTCCATATTCCGTTGAATCTAACGTAGATCCTGAAGAAGCATTTATCGCATCAGTATCAAGTTGCCACATGTTATTTTTTTTATCAATTTCAGCCAAGAAAGGCTATGTGATTGATCAGTATATTGATAAGGCAAAGGGTGAGATGGGGAAAAATTCAGAAGGGCATCACTCAATTGTAAAAGTAAAGCTTTATCCTAGGGCAATATTTTCAGGAGACAAAAAACCGACTGCGGATGAAATTCAGTCCATACATGCTCAATCACATAGACAATGCTTTATCGCGAATTCAGTCAAATCTGAGGTTGAAATTAAACTTGATTAAGATATATACCAGGATTATTTCTGTTCAGTACTTATCACTCCATCCTCCTTTTTCTCCAAAGCCAAATGCTGAGAATCAAGTTTACCGCGGAGCCGGTCTTCAAAAGCTTCTACTGATTCTCTGCAAAGTTATGTAGCCGTGGCAAGTTGTAGAAGGCGGTTGACGTTAATCTTCCCCGTAACTGATAATTCGTTATATTCAGAGCTGAGATGCTTAAATAATCGCCAAAGCTATACCATTTCTTCAAAAGATGCATGAATGCCATATTCATGTGCTTTACCCGTACTCTTGAATGCTTTTAAACGACTCTCTAGAGATAAATTCTGCGAAAAGGCCAGCTAGTAAATAATCAGGGATTGCTAAATAAAGTGTCTATTTTAATTAAGCAATCCCTTCATTGTAAATAATCATTTAAAATGATATAAATTCAATCACATTACAGATACAGGAGGAAACAAAATGTCAGATGCAGGGACCCCACATCGTAGAAATCAGTTAAGAAAAATCATTTCAAATAATCATCAATCTGTTGATTATGAATCAAATCCGAGGCCTATTACTCCAGCTGCTAGTATTAAGAAGCTATTTCTATGTGGTAATTCATTTCTCTTAGAAGGGGTGAGTGGACAAAGTAATACAACGAATAGTACTCAAACAGGCAAATTGGGAATTGATGGGGTTATAGATGCAATAGTTTCACGCAAGCTACTCGTGGGTTTAGCCTTAGTGGCGTTGTTTATATTAGTTCTTGTAAGAGTATTAACAAAACAAGACAAACGGCGAGCATACCATAGATTAATGGAGAGTGATTAATCTCAATATGAGCAAGTACCTGAAGATGTAGAAATCGTTCCTGTAGAAAACAGCACATAAGATAATGTAGATTAGGTGTTATGAATTTGTTGGTATCTATTATTTTGAATGACTCAATAAAAGGAGATGTTTAGTATGTACAAAATAGTTGCAGTTGTTTGTGAGAAAGATGTAATTGAAGAGAAGAAAGGAATTTGGCAGTATGTTCTTCAAGGGATGGCAGATTTATTTTGCTTTAATATTTCCTACCCTGCATTTGGTGGTAAAAAGTTGCCAGAGGACCTTCATTTGCATTATTTATCATTCCTTGATCTTAAAGATATATTACGTGCTTCTTCAGTATCGAAACATTATAACAGGATCATTCCTGAAGCAGGCACCAGGTCCATTCAAAGTAAGTTTGAAAAGTTAGGAATAAATGTTGAAAAGGGTTGTCGTCTTGGGTTTTATCAAAATACAATGAAGAAAGTTAAAGAATTCAGGGAGAAAGAGGGATATCAAAAAATAAGTATAAATGAAGTCGTAAAACGCACAGAAACTAACGAAAGGATGCTTCATAGTGCAATGCGTTATCCTTTTGCGTTCAATAATACTGAAGGATTATATGCAGCTACTGGTTTAATGCTATTAGGTGCAGATCCGAGGATTAAAACAACTGAAGGGCAGACAGCGCTTCATATAGCTTGTATAAAACATGTTCCTCCTGCGATTATTTCAACATTATTGTCAGGAGGTGCAGATGTTAATGCTACTAATGTGTTTGAACAAACACCATTGCATAAATTAACCGCTTTATTTCATCCCGCAGAATCTGTATGCTCAGTGATCACTTTATTGATAACAAATAAAGCAAATATAGATGCCCAAGATAGGTTTGGAGAAGCAGCGTTACATAATGC
>JABSQL010000454.1 GCA_013215865.1 Candidatus Margulisiibacteriota bacterium | reverse complement strand
GAAAAGGTGCTCCGAGAAAAAATCGAACAATTTCGAAGTGAAGTTTTTGATATTATCAAAAAAGACCAAAATCCCGAAATATTATTGCAACTCAGCATGATGTACTTTCCCAAATCTCACTATGAGATAAAAAAAGAGGAAAATATAGAGGAAAATATAGAGGAAAAAAAATGAAAAAACTACTCCCCCTAATCTTATTCGCATGGTTACTCATTTTGAGTGGATGTTTGACTTCTGACAAATCAGACACTGCGGGAACCGAAGACTTTCCTAAAATACCATTGCAAAAGACTTTCCAGAGCCTCTTTCAAGTTCTATCGACGAAAATCTATCTGAAGACCTAACATGGAATGAACTTGGGCACGCTAATACAACCGTACCCAAGCCTAGCATCGAAACTAGCACAAAAACTCAGGGAGGCAGCCTTTCAATTAACCTAAGAAAAAGCAGCCCAAAAACTGGTTTCAGCCGCCGTGCAGCAGAAGATACTCAAGAGGACTTTGCAGAAGATTCTTCTAGATCACTTACCTATGGTGACACCACCAAAATATTTATTTTCAAATCCAACACCCTTTATACTTCTACAGATATCATCACATCTGTCACTATAGATAATGTGCCCCAATACATCCTCGCCAAAAACTTGATCTACTCAAAATTAGGTAACACACTTATCTCCACTATGCTTCAAGAAGATGCTGATGGAGACGGAATCCTGGGTGCAAAACCCGGTCAAGAAAATAGATTGTCGTTTATCTCAACTAGATATGGATTAATAGCAGATCAAACCACCCGTTTTGTAACCGATGCAGGAATTGATGAAGATTTTGGCGACAAAGAAAACGGAAAAGACATAGACAATCGAATAGTCTCAATAGACACGTTATCACTGAGCAAAGCAGGTGATACATTAGCCTATATGAGTTTACACGATGGAGATGGTGATGGCTTCATAACACCCGTTGCTGGAGGCAAGAACATCGCTATCCTCACAACCAAATCAAAAAATTTGATTAATAACGAGACCACTATCAACACTTTAGTAACTGATGCGGGTCCCGATGAAGATTTTGGCGATAAGGGAAACGAACAAGAGAAAGACAATAGAATCATTTCCATTGACACTTTAACCATAGATAGGCAAGGTGATACCCTCACCTATTTAAGTATTGTGGATGGTGACGATGACGGATTCGTCACTCCTGTACCCAATGGCGAAAACAAAGCCATTATAACAAGCAAATCCAAAAATGAAATCACGGGAGTAACCACTGTTAACATTATGATCTCAGATGCAGGACCCGATGAAGATTTTGGTGACCACGGAAATGAACAAGAAAAAGACAATAGAATTTACGCGTTCTCAGTCGCGGATATCAACAAAAATGGAGATACCCTAAACGTCCGCACAGCATTAGATGGTGATGGTGATGGCATTATATCAGCCGTCAAAGAAAATAAATTGAACGAGGCCATTTACTTTCACAAAATATGGGACCAAGAAATCACTATCGAAAGGGTTGTTATAAATGCAGGTCCCGATCAAAATTTTGAGACTGAAGATTACAACCAAGTACTCTCCCTTAAAAAGGTAGAGTTAGACCTTAACCTTGATACCCTAACATTTTCTGAAGTCATGGATGCCGATGGAGATGGCATCGCATTTGATACCTTGGCAGATTCTAGTACTGTTCTTGTATACGAATTAGAAATCGGGTCAACAACACGCAATGAAACATGGACTACGCTTGTAATGTTTCCTGGAGATGATTCTAAAAATTACCCTATCAAACTTATATCGAATATTGTGAACACAGCAGGCACCTCGACATTCCTTAAAATTACAGGAACCAGTACAGATAGCACTATTGATATCGAAGATACTGTTTTTGTTTCCAAAGAAAATATTTACGGGCCAAAGCATTCCAAAGTTAAGGATCTCTTCATTTTTAAATCTGGATTAGGAAAGGACCTGTATTCTG
>JABSQL010000453.1 GCA_013215865.1 Candidatus Margulisiibacteriota bacterium | reverse complement strand
TGGACGTCTTAGAGAAAAAGGTGCCTCGGAAGTATTATTTATTGAGGAAAAAATCTTATCGTCATCGAGCATAACAAATCTAAGAAGTACCCCTAATCAGATGATTCCTGTGATTAGCCTTTACAACAACAATAGCCAAGGTGGAAGGGTGTATGATCCCAATGGGCTTTCCTGTACGATCACAGCCAGTGGTGGAGGATTAGGTACGCGTACAGGCTTATATCTAGTCGATAACAAAATTCGTCGGTTAACGCCTGTGGAATGTGAACGGCTACAAGGATTTCCTGATAACTGGACACGAGGTGTTTGTGATACTGAACGGTATCGGTGTTTGGGGAATGCGGTTAATGTGGAGAATGTGGTGGGGGTGTTGGAAGGCTCAAGCACTGTAAAATTAAATAAAAAGAAATTGATAATGTCACTTAAAGCTGGTAGATTTGCAGATATGATTTAAATACTAAGGAGGAAATTATGAATAAAAAAGAGATGGCAAAAAAAGAAAATGAAGGGAAGTATTTTGATTTATTCAGTAGTTTATTCACTAAAAACGGTAATGGAGAAATAAACAAATACACACTTCACAATCAGAAAGAAGAGCAAGAGGGTCAAACAGACGTAACTCTAGAATTAAATGGGAAAAAATATGGTTTGGAAATTACTCGAATTATTAACAGTAATAAAAAATCCGCTGAAGTTTCTGAAAATAATTTGATACTAGCCCTTAAACAAAAAAAAGTTCCAGGTTTGGAAAATTATTATGCGAATATTGTGTTCAACAATGAAATGAAATTAAAGCTGCGAGAGATACCAAGTATAGTGGAAACAATAGTTGACATATTTAACAAACACATTAGTTTAATTACTGGTAAAAAGCTTTGTATAACCCAAGAAAAAGAAAGGGGAAAATTTCAGCAACATTTTAAATGTGTTATAGCGATTGATAATCTCCCTATGTCAATTATAGCAATTGAACTGTTCGAATGTCCTGTAAGCTTTATCACTAAACCTTTTTGTGGATTTATTTCTAGTGGGCAGAATGAAATCAATTCAGAAATAGTAAAGAAAAATGCAAAGCTAAAAAGATATACTAAAGATAAAGATGGAATTTGGTTATTGATTGTAATAGAAAGAGAAGATATGTCATCAACTATTGCAAATGATATTAATTACAATCAGCTAACTCGATCTAAATTTAATAGGGTATTCATATTAGAAAATACCCACTCCGGGCACTCTTTACAAGAACTCCCAATACACAAAGCTATAGGCTAATAACTCCTATAGAAAAGATTCTCCTTTACACGCGCGCTACAATGAATCAGGAAATAAAAATAGAAAGGCCTCAATAAAGAGACCTTTCTGAAGGGAAAATAAAGGATGGTACTTGTGATGTTATTAAACAGTAGAACCTATGTCAAATAGGCATACCCTACAAACAAAATGATGAATTCAGATATTAAAGCTCGAATACACCAAAAACTTCTTAGGGAACTTGGCAACCCCATTATCTCCGCTCTAAATGACCCCCAAATCATAGAAATCATGCTCAACTCTGATGGGAATATATGGGTAGACTCCTTCGATAATGGCATGAGTGTTGTAGGACAGATGTCACCTCCTCAATCCCTGTCCATGATGGCCACCATCGCTACATCACTTCATACAACCATCACCCGTGACAACCCAATCCTAGAAGGAGAACTCCCCATTGATGGGTCACGATTCCAAGGCCTGATTCCCCCTGTAGTCTCGAATCCTGTATTCGCCATCAGAAAGAAAGCATCCAAAGTATTTACATTAGATGACTATGTTTCATCTAAGATCATGAACGAGAGCCAAAGAAAAACCATCCAAAAAGCTGTTGCAGATAAGAAGAATATATTGGTGGTGGGTGGTACTGGTTCTGGGAAAACAACACTCACTAACGGAATAATAGATCAAATAGTCAAAACCCACCCTCAAGACAGACTCATTGTGATTGAAGATACCTCAGAAATTCAGTGTACTGCTAAGAATAAAGTGATATTAAGAACATCAGATAAAGTAACTATGAAACAGCACTTAAGGGCCACCCTTAGACTTCGACCTGACCGAATATTGGTTGGTGAAGTAAGAGGCGGAGAAGCCTTGGACTTGCTCAAAGCCTGGAACACCGGTCATCCAGGAGGAATTGCCACCATTCATGCAAACACAGCCTCAGCAGGACTTATTCGGTTAGAACAACTCATTGGTGAAGTCACCACTTCCCCCATGCAGACCTTGATTGCTGAGGCTGTGGACCTTGTTATCTTTATCAAGAAAACCAGTGCTGGTAGAAGAGTTGAGGAGATTGTTTCTGTTCATGGGTATGATTCTGGTTGTTATGGGGTGATTCATTTGAAGTAATATAAATTAGAAGCAAACAAGAATACAACTTCTTTAAAATTATTTGCTTTTCTTTAAAAATCACCAAATATTTCATAATCCAGATGAATCATAGAGAACGATTAATAATTTTCCTTGACAGCCATGCTCTTTCCTCATATTCTAAGCGGGAATTAAAAATTATTTTTGAGGAGGATCCTGAATGAATCAAATTAACAACACGTTATTAGAACTGAAGAAAACAGAGAGAGACCTTGTTCAGTTACTAAAAGTTTCTCGTGAAGCTATAAAAACATATTCGCAATCTGGAATGCTAGTCTCTAGTGAGAACATTTCAAATGTTAAAAATGATTTTTCTTTCCATGTATTAGAAAAACCAAGGCCGAAGTACATGATCGTTGTTGAAACAATAAGAAAATTGAATAACCATGCATTCCCTCACAAGATTGTTAAAACCTATCCCTATGACCAAAAGACGGATTTAAAAAAGCAAAAACAAAGTGTCAGAGCTGCAATAACATATTTAAATAAAATAAAAATATTCAGGAAAAATCCTGACGGTAGTTATATATTGGATGAATCGAAAATCGATTAGATATTTTAATCCAAAGTATAACAATACAGATCTTACCTCTGCAAAATGAGACATTAACTTTAATTAGTCACAAACTGCCCCTTTACACGCGCGCTAC
>JABSQL010000452.1 GCA_013215865.1 Candidatus Margulisiibacteriota bacterium | reverse complement strand
TACCTGTACGTTCCTCAAATCTCTGTGCCCAAGCTTTACATTTTTGTTTTAACTTTTCAGTAGACTGATCTCGACACCTGTGACCGTTTTTTCCTTGGTAAAAAGATACTTCACAGTATTTTATAAAATTCTCATATGCACCAAACAACCTATTAAGTTTTCTAATCTCACAAGGACAAGGATCTATTTTATAACGACTAGGTACCCAATCTTTTGCGTAAGGAAACTCTAACTGTCTTAATGCCCATTCTTTACAGGCTAGTTTTAAGTCTTTATCAAACATCATGCAGCCTCTGCGTATTCTGTTGCGAGTTTAAGTGCTTTGGCTTTACGAGTACGATTTTGACCAAACCAAGCCGATGTAAGTCGGGTATCAGCAGTACGTCCCATCTCATGGTCAGTCAGATACGTTACTGCATTAAATGCTTGCCACCAAGAACCTTCTGCCATCTCAGCTCCTGGTTGCTCATGTATAACCTCCAGCGCACGATTTGCATTTCTGGAACGTTCACTAGAAGCTCCCGTATTTGGAAAAATTTTATCCATGAACGATTCTAAAGTAGGATGCAAGTACTGTTTTGAAGCAAGAAATTGTGCTTGTTCAACGTACTTAGAAGAAACACTATGAGCAAGATGAAGCATTTCTTTTACATAATCTTCATCCCATGCCTGATTATGTGCAACAGTTATCCGACGAGTTGAGTCAGACTCCAAAGCAAAATCCATAGTGTTATTACATACAACACGAACATTAGTGGACCGTACCTCAATTGCTTTCCCCCTTTTATGTGGATTTACAAAAAGTAAATATTGTTCAATTTCATCATCACCGGCAACTGTAAAAGATTCTTTAATCTTTGCAAGTGCCCATACAATTTTACCATTTTGAAGAGATCCTGCTGTATGCATATCCATATCACCCTGCATAACAAAGTCATGAAAAAATTTAAATGCTTCCTTATTTTGTAAAGGACGCCAAGCAGGACCTACAGTATCAAGATAGGAACCATCAGATTCACGAATAAGAGCAAATCTATTAGGAACTTCTAATTCAGTTCCATCATCATCTATTTGATAATAAATAGGAACCTTAGTAACCGTCCAATCTAAACTTGCTGCTTCGAGCATTTGATCAGGAGTTAAATCCATAGGAACACGGTATCCAAGACCGTGCCAGGGAACTTTTCCTGCATATGCCATTGTTTCTACATTATGCGCCATTAGTGTCTTCCTCTCTCATGATATTCTTTACAAACCTGTTCAAAACAAGTAAAACAATCTTCAAATTTCATCTGATAAACGTACTGAAGTCCTCGAAGAGTATTAGATAATTCACCTTCCGACATTTTAGAGTGTCTATTCGATAGCATCTCAATATCATCTAGTACATGCCAACACTGGAAAATCTTCTGTTCCAAATTAAAAATGTCATTAGCCATAATTATTCCTTTATCTTATTTTTTTGATTTTAACATAAAAAAAACTCACATGCAATAACATAGTGAATTTATCTGCTTTTACTGGTATAAATAATCTGAATTTTTTCTTATTTATTTTTATAAAATATGTGATTGTCGATCTGAACTAATCTTACCTTATATTTAGCCCACGAAGGATTAACATAATTTGCATGATAATAAGTAGCCCCTAGTGTGAAATCAAAGACATGTCCATTAAGTACAAGCCAAGCAATTCTGTGAGCACGACTAAGACTGGAAGAATCACGAGGAACATCAGAACGACCATCGCAAAACCATGAGAACTGGCATCTATCACGCCTTGGATAATACTGTCGAGCTTCCTTGACAAGGTGCGGCAAAACTTTTGTCTTCCAACTTTCATATCGCGGTCCTTCATAAATTACTTTACAAATTGTATTAGGAAAATCACTATTTTCTACTCTATTTAAAACTACTAAAGCAACAGCTAATTGCCCTGTAAAACTCTGATTCTTAGCTTCCCAATATATATTCTTTGTTAAACACTCAATAGGTTTATCTTGATCCTCAGGCAAAGGACCGGCATGAACTTTTAGCGGTAGAAGAAACATTAAAATTAAAAATATTGCCAATTGCTTGACCATCATCATTGTACACCATTCCTTCAGGC
>JABSQL010000451.1 GCA_013215865.1 Candidatus Margulisiibacteriota bacterium | reverse complement strand
TCCTAGTTACTTCTCATCTTCTTGTGGTGGTGCGCCTCTATCTATTATCAAAGAATACGTCCAATCTCAAAGAGTAGTTAACACAAGGGTACCTTATATCCCCGCCCTTACGAACGGGGTTTTACGGCACGATGGATAAAAATATACAAACGATTTCTTAGATAATTTAGCATTTGGACGTGTTTTTTGCCGTTTAAGGGCCATATTTATAGATTCCGTCACAAGCTGGTATCCAAATTTCTAAACAGGAAACGGATAAGAATTTCTAAAATCCTTAGGGGTCCTTTTCGGGGCTATATGTAATTTAGGCCAATAACGCACGTTTAGTTAGGCTCCATTTGAGCCTGCCAACAATTCTCTACTTGATATCGAAAATAGATTTTATTATTATATATAATGTGTTCCCCCAAATTAAATATGCCCTGTACAAATACGGATCTCGTCGTATTGATGAAATCCTTATCCAAGTGGGAAATCTTAAAAAAGGGAATAACTATTTTTCAACAAGGAGAGTTAACATGGCGAATGAACCTAGACAGGCGACACAAGAGGAGAGAGATCCGATAGGGCAAGTCTCACTTTCAATATTGGAGCAACGAATAGATGAAGAAAGAAGAGATCGAAATCGCAGGGAAGATGCAGACAGACTTGAACGACTAAGAATAGAAGAACGAGCAACTCAGCAACGTGAAGAACGACGTCGAGATGAGTTTAGACGTGAGGTAGATCGTCTAGAGCAATCTCTGAACAATTCCGCCAATCAACTTACACAAAATCTTACCGCTCAAATTAACCAAGCTTCACAAAACCTTATGGCTCAAACCACACAGGCTCTGCAATCAGGTCAAATATCTCAAAATATTGCAGCACAAGCAGCACAGGTCAATCAAAGCCTTCAATCACTAATCATGAATGCTAGTAGTGCGTTGAATACCCCTTTGATCAAGATAAGTAATCCTAGACAAGAAGAAGAGAAATGGGAACGAAAAACTGAATCGACCGAAAAAAGAGAGCTATCCACCCAGCCCTCTGTACAAAAACAAAAGAAATAGTTCTAGACCCCGCCATACAAGGGAGAGACACTAACGCCCTTGTATGGCCTTTTTAGCAGAGAACTGCAACCGTAGGGGTTTTAAATTATTAGATACAAAATGACAAAGTCATTTCAATTTTAGGTAGGCATAATTAGTCATCGATTTTGTTTGATTTCCTCGAATATTCTTGGCCATTCGTGTTCACTGAAATAGGCCATCAACGCAAACTTGTTTTCTGAGTCCGTTTTTTCTGGCTTGTAGAATGGTATCGTTTCTTTTTGACTTTCAGAAAAATCTAAAAGCCAATCTTCGAATGCCATAGCTTTTGTTTTTTCCTCTTCGGATTTCTTTTGATCTGATTTCTTCTTTAGCTTTTGTTGATACGCCCGCAAAGCGTCCTCTACGGGGTCTTTATAGTTCCCGATAGGATTCCATTCATTCCCTTTTGATAAAAGACCCAGTATGAAATTTAACGGCCTTGCTGTTCGAAGTATCTTTGAGAGTTCGTCGCCGTTGTGTTCAACGTTGTGTGAAAAGGAGTTTAGGGATTGTTGAATATCATCAGCTGACATTAACGTGTTTTTCTTTGTTTGATTTTTGTAAACGGTTCTCAAGTGCTTTTCGGTGAAATTGATTAGTGAATTATTTTCAATATTCGTTAAATCGATTTCCTGCCACTCGTCAGGAAGATCAAAAATATTAAGCTGTCCTTTTGAAACGGGGTTCTCGGTTTCTTTTAAAGGAGTATTAGTATTTTTACTACTTAATATATTAATACTATTACTATTAGGGGGGCTTGTTACCAGTTGTGTTACTAGTTCTGTATCTACTTTGTTACTACTTTGTTTATAGTTTGTTATCAGTTTGTTGCTAGTTTGAAGATAAATAAGTTCCTGATGAATGCTTTTTTCTACTCGATAAATAGTCCATCCACCACGTCCGTTTTTAAACTCACTTTTAGATATAAACCCCTTTTTAATCAATCGTTGAATCGTCATTTTTACGGAACCCACGGTGGAATTAAGGGACTTTGCGATGTAATTAATTGCTAGTGTAGATGTAAGCAAAGATCCATTGGAAAGGCATTCAAG
>JABSQL010000450.1 GCA_013215865.1 Candidatus Margulisiibacteriota bacterium | reverse complement strand
ATCCACTATTAACTGAATTTTTTCATAAACATGCAGTTGTGGTGCATGAGGATTTGGTAATAGTTGGCCCAGAAACTGAAGATAATACCTCATACTATGCCGAAATGATAACTGAAGATACGGCACGAGAATTGTATTTAAAAGATGGACAATGGCTTGGCAAAGTATATACAGATCCATTAATAGAACCAAAAAAGGATTTGTGGTCGCTTTATCCTCCCAAACAACCACGGCATGACATGCAACCATTAATGGATATGCTACCTGAAATTGACATGGCAACTTTGGAATATATTAGAAATTCATTAATGATACCTTGTTTTGAAATATTAGAAAAAGCATGGAAAAAATTTAATGTTGAATTAATAGATATGAAAATTGAAATTGGTATTATAGAAGAAACCAAAGAACTAGTTATTGCAGATGTTATAGATAATGATAGTTGGCGAATATGGCCAAATGGCGATCCAAAACAACAGTTGGATAAGCAAGCATTTAGAGATGGCGTTAATTTGTCAGAAGTAAGGGACAAGTATGCAGTGGTGACACAGTATACTAAGAAATTTTAATGTGCGGAATCATCGGAGTATATTCATTAAAAGATAAGACAAAGAATATTTACCCTCTAGTAGTAAAAGGGCTGTTGGACTTACAACATCGGGGACAACTTAGTGCCGGAATCACATCATATAATCCTGAAAGAAAACGAATACTTCAAACACATAAAAAGAATGGTAAAGTACATGATGTATTTGAAATAAGCCATCGTTTTAAGAGCAAAAGACTTCTAAACGACTATAGTGGACATGCCGCTATCGGACATACACGTTATGCAACCAGTGGAAACAATGAAGACTCATTAGCACAACCATTTGAACGCCCACATGGTAGAAAATCAAAATGGTTCAGTTTAGCATTTAATGGTAACTTGGCTAATGTTGATAAACTAAAAGCAGGATTAGAGGACGTAGGTTATAATATGACTTATGATTCCGATACAGAAGTTATTATGCACTTTCTTAGCAGAGAAGTGCAATCACATAGGCCATGGGAAGAACTAAACTTTGTAGACATATTTAAAAATCTATTAAAAGATTTTGATGGATCGTGGAACATTACATTTTTAAATGCAGATGGTAAAATGGTTGCTGTAAGAGATCCGTTAGGTTTAAAACCTATGTGCTATGGTGTTACTGATGATGGCATATTGGTTTTTGCTTCTGAAAGCGTAGTCCTTTCTAATCTACAAATAGAAGCAACTGATTTAAAGCCTGGCGAAATGATTATTGCTGACGGCGAGGATTTTACTGTAAAAAGTTATGTAGATAGAGAAGCAGATGCCAAAAAAAGATTGTTTCATAATTTTAAAGAAAGTACTAGTTATTGTTTTTTTGAATGGATTTATTTTGCTCACTTAGCATCTGTTATGGATGGCGAATCTGCGTATCATGTACGAGAAAACGTAGGAAACGAATTAGCTAATGAAGAAACGTTAGATCCTGACGACAAAGATTGGATAGTTGTTCCGGTTCCTGATAGTTCGTATGTGGCCGGTGCAAAATATGCACAGGTTACAGGGATACCATTTATACAAGGATTGCT
>JABSQL010000045.1 GCA_013215865.1 Candidatus Margulisiibacteriota bacterium | reverse complement strand
GGTAGTATTCACATTGAAATCGGTGATAATATCCTGGGAATCTGCTTCTTTACCAATAATAAAGGTATCCTCTCCCGGACCACCAGAAAGGACATCATTACCCTGACCGCCATCCAAAACATCTTTTCCTCTCTCCCCAAATAGCTGGTCATTACCCCCATTTCCCTGAATCAGGTCATCCCCTAATCCCCCAAACATCATATCGTCACCTTCGCTTCCTTCCGTTACACCCGCTTCAGGACCTTGATTTATCAGATTGTCATCATTTCCTCCCTCAGGAGTGAGAAGCGTATCGCCAGGTTGGATTAATATAAAAGACATGTCAGGGCTCACACGATTCTGTTCTAGGAGCCAAGGGTTGGCAGCCAAAATTTCCTCAAAACTAAAACCAGAATGATTGGAAAATCCCCAGGCAGTTTCCTGTGTGTGGACGGTGTAATTATCTGTGGTGCCGCTTTGAAAGATGGAAAGATTGTTCAGTAGGCTTAGGTTAAATGAATTAGATTCACTTATAAAATCATCTAGAAAGGAAAGAATATCATTTGAGTTTACGTTGCTATTATCATATGTGTTAAAAGTAAAATCTATATTGAGATTTAAGTCACCATAGCTATTCAATAGGGCTTCATAAAATTCAAGGGTAAAATCAATTCTATAAGGAGATTCGCTCGAAGGTGAATCAACATTTCTTCCAATCCCAAGGGCAGTATTGCTAGAATTAGCCTCAATAATAGAGATCGCTTCAGCTGAAAGTTTTTCAATATGAACATGGTAACCAGTTGCAGAGCCTGATGCTCCCATAGCTCCCAGGGAATCACCTTGGAGAACGGTATCTTCTACTTGAATTTGTGAAGATGTGCCACTTTTTAAGTGAGAGTAAAGATAGCCTGTTCCATTTGAACTTTTCACAACAACAACATTCCCATATCCACTTCCGGTGTTTGGGGTATCATCACCTACAGTCCCAGACGAACCGTTAAAAATGACAACCCCATCTTGCATTGATAAAATATCTACATGTTGAGACTGCGCATCTTGAGAGTAAATATCGATGCCGTCGTGGAACGTCTGTATTCCTAGAACAGGATGCCTTTCTCTAAGCCCATATACGTCAGAAATAGATATATGAAATTTACTAGCATCAATAGGTATTATTATTTTACTCATTTTTCAAACCTCAAAAATTTATTTGTGTTTCCATTGTATTTGGTAATAAAGCAATTACTACTTTCTAGGTATACAGGGTACTTTCCTTCTAGGTCTTCAGAAATAAATATTAAACAACGGTCAATACTAAACCCTGATTTAGTAAATGTTGTACGATTAGACCACAGTTTAGGGGCTTCTTTCTTAATTATTTCATCAGTACATTTGGCAAGTGAGTATTTAATATGAGGAATATTTATTTCGCTGTATTTATCGAGCCTGCCCGATATTAATCCTTTTAAACTTTTATTTTTAATAATAAAAAAATAATCAGGGCCAGAGTAGTTATATTTATCGATAAATTTATCACTATAAATCAATGCATATGCGGTAAAAGTTTGTGTGTTTGATAATGGATTTTTCATTATATCTACCATCGCCTCATTTGCTTCCTGGCAAGC
The DNA here is from genome assembly GCA_013215865.1 of Candidatus Margulisiibacteriota bacterium. Taxonomy (GTDB): domain Bacteria; phylum Margulisbacteria; class Marinamargulisbacteria; order DT-59; family DT-59; genus DT-59. The sequence goes on along the minus strand of JABSQL010000045.1, from coordinate 277 downwards.
ACTTTTATTGGTAGGGGTTGCAGTATATGTATACGTACTATCCGGGCATGAATCGGCAAAACCATACCATCCAAAACCACCCAACAAAACAGAAACCAGCAGGGCACCCAAAACGATGTAAAGCTTCTTTTTGGTAGTTTTGATAAGCATCAAGCCAATACCTCTTCCAAATCAAACGCCCTCAAATCAATCTTCTCAGCGGTAGTATTCACATTGAAATCGGTGATAATATCCTGGGAATCTGCTTCTTTACCAATAATAAAGGTATCCTCTCCCG